>CAYQRN010000085.1:0-17851 GCA_964419995.1 uncultured Planctomycetia bacterium | reverse complement strand
GCCCTCGGCATCGGCGTGCCGGCGGCGGCCGCGGGCACGGCGGTCACGTTCCTCCAGGGACTCTGCCGCGCGTTCATGGAGAAGGACGCCTCCCTCGCCGAGATCAATCCCCTCGTCGTGACGCGGGACGGCGGACTCATGGCTCTCGACGCCAAGATGAACTTCGACGACAACGGGCTCTTCCGCCAGCCGGACATCGTCGCGCTGCGCGACCTCGACGAGGAGGATCCCACGGAGGTGGAGGCCGGCTCCTTCGGCCTCTCCTACGTCAACCTCGACGGTGACATCGGCTGCCTCGTGAACGGGGCGGGGCTCGCCATGGCGACGATGGACATCATCAAGCTCCACGGCGGCGAGCCGAAGAACTTCCTCGACGTCGGCGGCGGCGCGACGCGGGAGCAGGTGGCCGCGGCCTTCCGCATCATCCTCCGCGATCCGGCCGTGAAGGCCATCCTCGTGAACATCTTCGGCGGCATCCTGCGATGCACGACGCTGGCCTCGGGAATCGTCGAGGCGGCGCGGTCGGAGTCGATCCGCGTGCCGCTCGTCGTGCGGCTCGAGGGTACGGAGGTCGAGGAGGGCCGGAAGATCCTCGCGGACTCGGGTCTCGGGATCATCCCGGCGTCCGACATGACCGATGCTGCGCTCAAGGTCGTGGCGGCGGCGCGCGGCGCCCGGGGGGGCAGGTCATGAGTATCCTCGTCGACAGCGGCACGCGCGTCATCTGCCAGGGCATCACGGGCTCGGCCGGCCGGTTCCACGCGTCGCAGATGTTCCAGTACGGCACGAAGCTCGCGGGTGGCGTGACTCCCGGCAAGGGCGGCACGACGGAATCCGGCATCCCGGTCTTCGACACGGTCCTCGAGGCCGCGGCTGCGACGGGGGCCGATGCGACGGTCATCTACGTCCCCGCGCGCTTCGCGGCCGAGGCCATCCTCGAGGCGGCGGACGCGGGGATGCGGCTTGCGGTCTGCATCACGGAGGGGATTCCCGTGATGGACATGATCCGCGTGCAGGCGGCGCTCCGGGGCTCCCCCATGCGCCTCATCGGTCCGAACTGCCCCGGGATCATCACGCCCGGTCAGTGCAAGATCGGGATCATGCCGGGGTACATCCACCGGCCGGGGTCCGTCGCGGTGCTGTCCCGGTCGGGGACGCTCACGTACGAGGCCGTCTGGCAGCTCTCGAGCCGCGGCATCGGCCAGTCGACCTGCATCGGCATCGGCGGCGACCCCGTGAACGGCACGTCATTCGTCGATGCCCTCGAGCTCTACGAGGCGGATCCTGCAACCCGCGCCATCGTCCTCATCGGTGAGATCGGCGGAGCGGCGGAGGAGGAGGCGGCCGAGTTCATCCGTGCCAGGGTCCGAAAGCCCGTCGTGGGCTTCATCGCCGGCGGCACGGCCCCTCCGGGAAAGCGGATGGGCCACGCGGGCGCCATCATTTCGGGCGGGTCCGGGAAGGCCGCGGACAAGGTCGCCGCGCTCCGCGCAGCAGGGGTCCGCGTCGTGGACAGCCCCGCGGACCTCGGCGCCGCCGTGGCCGCCCTCGGTCTCCGACTCGACTGAGCCGCGCGCTCCCCGGGATCACGGTTCCACGACCCGGCCGGCGGGTGGTACAATCGCGCCGACGATGAGGGAAGCCCCGGGGCGTCCGACCGGGCGGTGGTCGGGCTCCGGGCGGGTCGCCGACGCGGCCGCCGGGCGGCGCGGCACCCGCCTCCCTCGCCGATCGGCCTCGGACCGGGAGGGGTTCATGGGGATCAGCACGTCCGGCGCGCGCCCGCAGCAGCGGTTCCGCGTGCGGGGAGGACGGCCTGTCGGCGGGACCTTCCGCCCATCGGGCAACAAGAACGAGGCGCTTCCCGCCGTGGCCGCCGCGCTGCTGACGGAGGAGGAGGTGGTCCTCGAGAACATCCCGGACATCCTCGACGTCCGGGACATGGTGGAGATGGCCTCCCGCCTCGGCTGCCGCGTCCGCTGGACGGGCCCTTCATCCGTGGCCATCGCCGCGGATACGCTGGCCGGCGGCGAGCCCTCGCCGGACCTGGCACGGCAGATCCGGGGGTCGTTCCTCTTCTCGGCCCCGCTCCTCCACAGGACCCGGTCTGCCGGCCTCCCCCGCCCCGGCGGAGACCGGATCGGGCGCCGGCGCATCGATACGCATCTTCTCGCGCTCCGGGCGCTGGGCGCTCACGTGACGGTGGACGGCGGCTACCGGCTCGAGCTCCCGGAGGGGTTCCGGGGGGCGGACGTCTTCCTCGACGAGGCGAGCGTCATGGCCACGGAGAACGCCGTCATGGCGGCGGCCGTCGCCGCGGGGGAGACGAGGATCCACAACGCGGCGTCCGAGCCTCACGTGCAGGGGCTCTGCCGCATGCTCAACACGATGGGCGCGCGAATCCGGGGCATCGGCACGAACCGCCTCGAGATCGAGGGCGTGTCGCGGCTCCACGGCGGAACGCACCGCCTCGGCGCCGACCACATCGAGGTGGGGAGCTTCATCGCGGCGGCGGCGGCCACCGGTGGCGAGCTCCGCGTCACGGACCTCCGGCACGAGGACTACCGGATGATCCGGCTCGTCTTCGAGCGCCTCGGCGTGGCGACCCGCGTCGACGGCGACGACCTCGTCGTCCCCGGCGGCCAGACCCTCGAGATCGCCGCCGACATCCACGACGCGATCCCCAAGGTCGACGACGCCCCGTGGCCCGGGTTTCCCGCGGACCTCGTGTCCATCGCCATCGTCACGGCGGCGCGGAGCCGCGGCGTCGTCGTGATCCACGAGAAGCTCTTCGAGAGCCGCCTCTTCTTCGTCGACCGGCTCATCACGATGGGCGCGAAGATCGTTCTCTGCGACCCGCACCGCGTCGTGGTCATCGGCCCCTCCGAGCTCCACGGCGAGGTCATCGCGAGCCCTGACATCCGGGCGGGGATGGCGCTCCTCATCGCGGCCCTCTGCGCGCGGGGCGAGTCCACGATCCACAACATCCAGCAGATCGACCGGGGCTACGAGCGCGTCGACGAGCGCCTCCGGGAGCTCGGGGCCGACATCGAGCGCTGCCGCGCCTGATGCCCGGCCGGAGGCCCGCCGCGGCCTCTGCTGGCCGGAACCCGCAGGGGGGTGTTAGGATGCCCCGGACGAGGATCCCCCCATGAGTCCCGCAAGCCTCCCGATCCCGACAGTCCTGCTCATCTCGCTTCCGGGCCCGTGGGAACTCGTGATCATCCTGGTCATCGTGTTCCTGCTCTTCGGATCGAGGATTCCCGGCGTGGCCCGGAGCCTCGGCCGCTCCATCGTGGAGTTCCGACGCGGACTCCGCTCGCCGGACGAACCCGAGCGGAAGATCGAGGGGGGGCCGGGGGCGGACAAGCTCCCCGGTAAGAAGGGCTCCGGGGACGGGGACTGACCAGGGAGGCGCGGGCGTGGACTCCGAACGTCGACCGAAGGACGCGGCGGCGGGCCGGCGGCGCTACGAGGTGAAGCTCGTGGTGGACGGACGCCCCGTGGATCTCAAGGACTTCCTCCACGACCTCCTCGGCGGCGCCATCTTCGGGCTCTGCGAGGGACTCCGCGGCGTCGACGACCCCCGGGAGGTGACGTTCGAGGTGAAACGCCGATGACGGCGGGAACCGGGATCACCGTGGGCATCCTCGCGGGCGGCCGAGGGACTCGGATGGGGCGGGACAAGGCGACGCTGCCCTTCGGCGGGCGCTCGCTCCTCGCCCATGTGCTCGACAACGTCCGCGACGCCGCGTCGGAGATCCTCGTGTCGTGCCGCGCCGATGCGCCCCCCGAGGTGCACGACGCCCGAGTCGTCCTCGACACGGAGGCCGGCCGGGGGCCGGTGGAGGGCGTGCTGCGGATCCTCGAGGAGTCGGCGTCCCCCTTCGTGTGCGTGCTCCCGGTGGACATGCCCTGGGTGACGGGCCCGCATCTCCGGCGCCTCGTGGACGCGCTCCACGGCGTCGATGCGCTCGCCCTCTCGAGCGACGGCGTTCCCGAGCCTTTCCCGCTCGTGGCGCGGCGGGGGGTGCGCGCGGCCGTCCGCGCGGCTGTCCGCGAAGGCGATCTCAAGGTGACGTCGTTCCTCGGGCGCGTCACGACGCGTCGCGTGGAACTCGCCGACCTCTTCGGGCGCGACGAGGCCGTGCTGCTCACGCGCAATCTCAACACGCCGGAGGATGCCCGCTCCGCCATCCTGCGCCTCGGCTTCGACTCCGGGACCCCGCGCATCGAGGAAGGCGCGTGAGACGGAGGTCCCCCGGAATGTCCCCGGCCTCCAGCCCTCCTGCCGCATGACGGGTTCCGCGGTCCTCGACGCGCTCTACCGTTCCCTCGCCGGGGAGATCGAGGCTCTGGACGCCCGGATTCGAGAGACCCTGTCCGCGGAGCCCGGCCCTGTCGCGGAGATGCTCGACCACGTTTCCGCCTACCCCGGGAAGCGGCTCCGCTCCGCTCTCGTCTTCCTCATCGGGCGTATCGAGGGAGGGCTCGGGGACGATCACCGGATGCTGGCTGCGGTCATCGAGATGATCCACCTCGCGACGCTCGTCCACGACGACGTCATCGACGGGGCGCTTCTCCGCCGGAGCCTTCCAAGCGTCAACGTCCGGTTCAGCCCCCAGGAGGCGGTGCTCCTCGGCGACATCATCTTTGCCCGGGCCATCAATCTCCTCGCGCGCATGGGGAGCGAGAAGGCCCTGCAGCTCCTGACGCGCGCCGTGAGCACGATCTGCGAGGGGGAGATCACGCAGAACCGGATGCGTTTCCGCCCCGAGACCGACCGGCGGACCTACCTCGGGATCATCCGGGCCAAGACAGCCGTTCTCTACTCCGCGGGATGCGAGCTGGCCGCCCACCTTGCGGGCTCGTCGACGCGGAGGGTCGAGGGGTACGCCCGCTACGGTCTCGAGCTCGGAATGGCGTTCCAGATCATGGACGACTGCCTCGACATCTACGGAGACGAGGTCATCGCCGGCAAGTCGCTCGGGACGGATGCCCGGAGCGGGAAGCTCACGCTGCCGGTCATCCACCTCCTCGAGCGTCTCACGGGCGCGGAGCGCGAGGATGTCATCGCGCTCCTGCGGAGCGGCGCCGTCGATGAGGCCTCGGTCGGGCGCCTGCGTTCCCTGAGCGTGCGCGAAGGATCACGGGACCATGCCGTCGCCGAGGCCCACCGTCACGCCGAGGCCGCCCTCGACGGGCTCAGGGACGAGCTTCCGGAAGAGGATCTCTCCGTGCTCCGGGAGATCGCGGCCTTCGTACTGCGCCGCCGGAAGTGAGACGGCGGGGCGCCGCCGGCCGGGACCTCATTCCGCCGCCCGGACGCGGGCGAGCCGGAGGAGGTTCTGCATGAGCGTGGCCACGGTGACCGGGCCCACGCCTCCGGGGACCGGGGTGATGGCCGAAGCGACGGGCAGCACCTCGTCGAAGGCCACGTCTCCCACGGTGCGCGTGCGCCCTCCCTCGGTGATCCGGTTGATGCCCACGTCGATGACCACGGCGCCGGGCCGGACCATGCCCGCGGTGATGAGCCCGGGGCGACCGACGGCGACGACGAGGATCTCGGCGCGGCGCGTGTGCATCGCGAGGTCGACCGTGGCGACGTGGCAGATCGTCACGGTGGCCCGGGCGTCGAGGAGGAGGAGGGCGATGGGCTTGCCCACGATGCCGCTCCCGCCCACGACCACCGCCTCGAGCCCGCGGATCGCCGGCTTCACCGAGCGGATGCACTCCATGGCGGCCAGCGCCGTGCACGGGGCCACCGGGGAGCGTCCCTGGAGGAAGGCGCCCATGGCCTCGTAGGAGACCCCCTCGACGTCCTTCTTCGCGTCGATCGCGTGCTGGACGTTGGAGGCGTTGACCGAGGGTCCGAGAGGCAGGTGGACGATGATCCCCGTGACCGCGGGATCCGCGTTGAGGCGGCGCACCGCGGAAACGACCTCGGATTCCGGAGCTTCCGACTGCAGTGTGAGGACGTCGAACACGGCGCCGAGGCTCTCGCAGGCCTGGCGCTGGCTCCTCATGTAGAGGCCGGAGGCGCCGTGATCGCCCTGGTGCACGGCGACGAGCCGGGGCGGCGACGGCAGGGCGCCGGCGTCGCAGGAGAGCTTCTCCATGAGGCCTGCGGCGAGATGCGTGCCATCGATCCGTCGGGCTTCCATGAGATCTCCTCGGTCCGGTCCCGCGGTTCTTTCCGTCGTCCTCCCCCGGGAGGCTCCGGCGGTCCGCGGTCGGCGCCGCGCGAGGCGATATAGTATGGTTGAAACCCGCCGATTCGCCCCGCGCCCCCCGGGATTCCTCCATGTCTCCGACGCCCCCTGTCTCGATGCACGACGACATCAGCGAGGTCCTCTTCACGGAGGACCGCATCCGCGGCCGCATCCGGGAGCTCGGGCAGGAGATCGCCCGTCACTACGCGGGCCGGGAACTCCGCGTCATGGCCATGCTGAAGGGGGGCGTCGTCTTCATCGCGGATCTCATCCGGGAAATCCCGATCCCCCTCCATCTCGACTTCATCTGGGCCTCGAGCTACGGGGCGGGGACGACATCCTCCGGGACCGTGCAGCTCCGGGTGTTTCCCGAGGAGGATGTCCGTGGCCGCGACCTCCTCGTCATCGACGACATCCTCGACACGGGGCGGACCCTGTCCCTCGTCGTCGGGAAGCTCCGGACGGAGCGGGGTGCGCGGGAGGTCCGGACCTGCGTGCTCCTCGACAAGCGCGAGCGCCGGCAGGTGGACCTCGAGGCAGACTGGGTGGGCTTCCGCTCTCCCGATCGGTTCGTCGTGGGTTACGGCCTCGACTACGCCGACCGCTACCGGAATCTCCCTTACATCGGCGTCCTGCGGGATGGATGCTGCCGGACGTGAACCCGGCGACCCGACCCGGCGGACCCTCCAACGAACCCGTATGCCCTGGCGCGTGAGCGATCTCCGCCTGCCCGCGGGGGCCCGGGACGACGAGATCATCCCCATGGCCCTCGGACGGGCCGGGATCCGGCCCGAGGACCTCGTCTTCGCCGAGATCGTGCGTCTTTCCGTGGACCGGCGGCGGCGCGCCGCCGTCCGCACGTTCACGGTGGACCTCCATCTGAGGGACGAGGGGACGGCGCCCCCGGGGCCTGTGACCGACCCGCGCGTGCGCCGGGTGTCCAGCGATCCGCCGCCCGACCCGCCCTCCGGCGGAGAACGCCTTCCGGCCCCGCCCGTGGTCATCGGATCCGGGCCCGCCGGGCTCTTCGCGGCGCTCCTTCTCGCGCGCCGGGGGTACCGGCCCGTCGTCCTCGAGCGGGGGGGGCGCCTGCCCGACCGCGTGGGGGACGTCGCGCGCTTCGTCCGGGAGCAGCGCCTCGATCCGGAGAGCAACTACCTGTTCGGCGAGGGAGGCGCCGGGACGTTCTCCGACGGCAAGCTCACGGCGCGGAAGCGGGACGCGGCGGCGCGGTTCGTGCTCCGCGAATTCCAGCGCTGTTCGGGGTTCGAGGCGGTGAGGTACCACTACCGGCCCCATCTCGGATCCGATCGGGTGAGGGCCGTCGTGGGGCGGCTCCGCCGGGAGATTGAGGCCTGCGGCGGGGAGATCCGTTGCCGGGTCCGGGCCCTCGCGCCGCTGATCCGGGAGGGGAGGGTCGAGGGGCTTGCCACCGATGCCGGTCCCCTCTCCGCCGCCGTCATCGTGGCCGCCCCCGGTCACTCCGCGCGGGATACGCTGCGGCTCTGGTTCGACGCCGGCATTCCCATGGCGGCGAAGCCATTCCAGCTCGGGTACCGCGTCGAGCACCCGCAGGAGTTCGTGGACCACGCCGCCGGCGCTCGGCAGGCGTGCGGCGACGACAGCGCGCCGGCGGACTACCAGGTCGTCACGTCGGCCGGAGGCCGCCCGGTGTTCAGCTTCTGCATGTGCCCGGGAGGCGAGACGATGGCGGCCGTCCATGATGCCGCCCACATGAACACGAACGGCATGAGCCACTCGGGAAGGGACACGGGTTTTGCCACGTCCGGGGTCGTGACGACCCTGGAGCCCGGCGAGTTTCCTGGTGGCGATGCCTTCGCGGGCCTGCGGCTCCAGGAATCGATCGAGGAGGAGGGGGCGCGCCGGTCGGACCGCTTCGCCGTGCCCGCCCAGCGCCTCCTCGATTTCCTGCGCGACCGGCCCTCAGCGACTCTGCCGCCCGCTTCCTGCCGGACGGGCGTCGTGCCCGCGCGCCTCCGCGGACTCCTCCCGGCCGCCGTCGAGTCCGCCTTCCTCCGGGCCTTCGTCGACTTCGACCGCCAGCTCCGCGGATTCCTCTCGGAGTCCGCCCTCATCACGGGTCCCGAGGCCCGCTCGTCCTCGCCAGTCCGGATCCTCCGCGATCCCGTGACCCTCGACACGCCCGGAGCCGCAGGCTTCCACCCCGCCGGGGAGGGGGCGGGATACGCCGGGGGGATCGTCTCGGCCGCCGCCGACGGGGTCCGCATCGCGGCAGCCATCATCGCGAGGTACGCGCCGATCGATGCGACGCCGGCGTCGGGCCCGGGCGCCGCTCAGCACTGACCGGGTGGCCCGACGCGACTTGACCGGGCAGAATGCCTCTCGTATAGACTGGTGGCGACGAGCCCGGCCGCCCGAGCGGTACCCGGGGAGTCCATCGACCGCGCCCGGGCGCGGGGACCGCCCTCGTCCCGAAGGACCCGCTCATGTCAGCACGCCCCTTCCGGCAAAGCCCCGGCCTCGTCGCCCTCGGACTCCTCCTTTCCCTCGGCGGCGGGCTGGCTGCCCAGGACGACATCAAGACGGCCGAGGGCTTCATGCGGGCCTTCGAGGAGGCGGTGAAGAGCGAGAACTACCTCGGGCAGCAGATGCTCGTGCGCTCCCACCGGGCCCACGCGGAGATCGTCTTCCGCCAGCTCGAGTATCAGTATGCGGGAGCCGTCGCCGGCGCGCGGGAGGAGCAGAAGACGGAGCTCGCGGGAGTCATGAATGCTCTCGCCGAGCACATGAAGAACCAGCTCCGCGACGAGTTCCCGACGCGCCGCATGCAGTGGATCGTCAAGCTCACGGCCGAACAGGCGGCGGCGAAGTGCGCCGCCATGGTGGCCATCGACCAGAAGGCCATTCCGGCCTACCGGAAGGCGGATATGGAGAAGAGCCAGGAGGCCTGGGCCGGCGCCATCGCGGCCTACGCGACGGTCCTCGAGTCGGCCCGGGCGGCCGGCGATGACTTCTGGGCGGCGGACGCCCTCTGCATGCAGGGCAACGCCTACAACGCGCAACTCGACTACTTCGCCGCGGCGTGGTGCTGGAAGCAGATGAAGGCGGCCGCGGAAAACTGCGGCGCCGCGCTCTACTTCGAAGGGCGCGTCGGGGAGGTCTTCCGCCGCCTCGAGAGCAACGCCGTGAAGCGGATGGAGCTCGTCGACATATCCCTTCCTCTCGAGGATGCCCGCACGCGGTACCAGGAGGCCCTCAAGATCCCGGTGAATACCGGGGACGACGGGGGAAAGGACGCGCGCACGTCCGGCGGAGGGACGGGGCCGAAGCGGCCGTCCGTGCCCGCCGGTGAGCTCCTCGAATGGGTGGAGGAGAAGCCCTTCCGATTCGTCAAGGAAGGCGAGAAGGGCAGACCGTTCCCCACCCTCAACGCCGGCTCGAATACGACGAGCTGGTACTTCTGGAGCGTACTCGGGATCAAGGCGGACTCCCAGTCCATGCTCCTCTTCGCGCCGGGGTCCGGCGAGATCCGCAACCGCAAGGGCAAACTCTTCATCGACCTCGACGGCGAGAAGGGGACGGCGAAGGAGGAGCAGCTCAAGACATCGGTCCGGCCGAAGCTCTGGGAACCCCCTCCCGTCTCGTACGTGGACGGCGACAAGAATCGTATCGTGCACCGCATGATGGAGATGCCCACGTCGTTCAAGATGAAGGGATTTGGTTTTCGCAGCACTGGCGAGGACGTGAATCTGCTCGTCCAGAGCGCCGGCCACTGCGCCGGGAAGGTGCGCGGCGTCGATGTGCTCCTCATCGACGACAATGGGAACGGCACGTACAACGACGTGGACTCCGCCTCGGCTCCCGCGAACTACCGCGGCACGCGCTACACCACCGACTGCATCGCCGTCGGCACGGGCAAGGATCGCCGGATCCAGCCCATGAGCCGGCTCGTGTACTTCCCGCAGCGCAACTGCTGGTACGAGCTCAACGTGAGCAGCTCAGGGCTCAAGGTGAAGAGCAAGCCCTACGATGGCACGCTGGCGCAGTTCCGCTTCGAGTGGAAGGGGGGCGGGAAGCTCCGGCCCCAGGCCATGATCGCGCGGGGCTCTGGCGAGCACAGCAACGTCTTCATCAACCTCATGGACGCCATCGACGAGCCCATGTGGATCCCCGCGGGAACCTACGAGTTCGCCTGGGGATTCCTGAAGGTGGACAACAAGGACAGCGGCAACATGATCCTCGTCCGCAAGGGGCGCTCCGGCACCTTCGACGTGGCGGACACCAAGTCCCTCGACGACAACACCTGGCGGATGGGCGGCGCCGGGAAGAAGGGCTACTGGTTCGCCTGGAAGGCCGACGTCGGGGAGGAGAAGGGGCGGCGGTACGTCGAGGTGAAGGGCAAGAACGTGTCCGTCCACGGGGACTTCGGCGAGGAGTACCACGACTTCGAGTGCGAGACACCCCTGCCCGTCATCCACGCGAGCCTCGGCAACAAGGGGGCGGCGCCGTTCAAGAAGGAGGAGATGCGCAAGCCCGAGGATGCCGACGTGAAGTCCGGCGTCGATCCGGCGTGGTATCCGAAGGATGCGCGCATCGAAGTACCCGGCCAGGGAGATGTCTGGTTGAAGTTCGAGGTCAGCTACCCCCACTTCGGGAAGATCTCCTCCGAGCCCCAGCAGGTCGGCGGCTAGGCCGCGTGGCCGGGTCTCCTGATCCGCCGCCTGCGGCGCCGATTCGCCTCGGCGTCGTGGGGTTCGTGAACGCGCGACCCCTCGTAGGCAGCCCGGAGGCCGCCCGCGAGCGGGGATTCGTCGTCTCGGAACACCCCCCCGCCGAGGCGGGGCAGCTCCTCTGCCGGGGCGATCTCGACGTGGCGCTCGTGCCCGTGCCCGTCCTCCTTGCCGATCCGGACCTCACGCGGGTTCCGGGGATCGGGATCGCGTCGCGGGGACCCGTGGACTCCGTCCTCTTCTTCCACGACCGCCCCATCCCCGAGGTGCGGCGCGTGGCCCTGGATCCGGCCTCCCGGGCGTCGCAGGCGCTCCTCCGCGAGATCCTCGAAGGACGGTTCGGCGTCGCGCCGGACTACGCCGAGTGCGAACCGGGGCGGGCGTTCGAAGGGCGGGGATTCCACGGCGTCCTCATCATCGGCGATCCAGCTCTCGCGGCCGATCCGCCGGGCTACCGGAAGCTCGATCTCGGGCTCGCCTGGATGGAATGGACGGGCCTCCCCTTCGTCTACGCGGTCTGGGCGCTGCGCCGCCGCCTTCTGGAGGCCCGGCCCGGGATCGCCTCCGATCTCGCCTGGCTTCGGGATATCGGCGAGGGGCGACTTCCGGAGATCGCGCGGGAGGAGGCGGAACGCACGGGTCTCGGGGCGGAGCAGCTCCTCGACTACCTGCGGAATCGGATCGTGCTGCGCCTCGGACCTGAGGAAGAACGCGGCCTCAGGACATTCCTGGAGCGCGTCGCGCGGAGACGCGCAATCGCCCCACGGGCGAAGATCGGACAGCGCGTGGAGAAGGGAACGTGATCGACCTCAAGTTCATTCGCCAGTCGCCGGATGTCGTGAAGGATGCGGCCCGCCGCAAGCGCATCGACGTGGACGTCGATCGCATCCTCGCCCTCGACGAGACGATCCGCGGCCGCAAGTTCGAAGCCGAATCGGTGCGGGCGAAGCAGAACGCCGCATCGAAGCGGATGCCCTCCCTGGCCGGGGAGGAGAAGGCTCTCGCCCTGGCGGAGATGAAGGAGCTTTCCCGACTCGGCAAGCAGATGGAGGCCGAGATCCAGGCCCTCGAGGCGGAGGTCCGGAACCTCCTTCTTCTCGTTCCGAGTCCTCCGGCCCCCGAGGTGCCCCACGGTCCTGACGAGACCGGCAACGTCGAGCTCCGCCGCCACGGCGAGCCGCCGCAGTTCGATTTCGAGCCCCGCGACCACCTCACGATCTGCTCGGCGCTCGGGATGCTCGACGTCGAGCGGGCGGCCCGCATCGCCGGCAGCCGGACCTACTACCTGAAGAACGACGGTGCGTTGCTCGAGCTCGCCGTGCTGCGCCTCGCCCTCGAACGTATGGTGGCCCGCGGCTTCACGCCCATGCTCGTGCCGCACCTCGTCCGCCCCGAGGCCATGACGGGAACGGCCTACTTCCCGGGCGGGGAGGAGCAGGCCTATGCCGTCGAGAGAGACGGGCTCTGGCTCATCGGCACGGCGGAAGTGCCTCTCACGGCGCTGTACATGGGGGAGATCCTCGATCCGGGGCAGCTCCCGCTCCGCCTCGTGGGGCTCTCGAGCTGCTTCCGGCGGGAGGCCGGAGCCGCCGGCCGGGACACGAAGGGCCTCTACCGCATCCACCAGTTCCAGAAGGTGGAGCAGGTCATCGTCTGCGAGAACGACGAGGCGGCCTCCCGCCGCTTCCACGGGGAGATCCTCGCCAACTCCGAGGAGATCGTCCGCGCCCTCGAGCTGCCCTACCGCGTCGTGAACGTGTGCGACGGCGATCTCGGACGGGGGCAGGTCCAGAAGTTCGACATCGAGTGCTGGATGCCGTCAAGGAAGGCCTACGGCGAGACCCACTCGGCGAGCCGGTTCCACGAGTTCCAGGCCCGCCGACTGGACTTGCGCTACCGGGATTCCGAGGGCCGCGTCCGCTTCTGCCACACGCTCAACAACACGGTCATCGCGTCGCCGAGGATCCTGATCCCGCTCCTCGAGATCCACCAGCAGCGGGACGGAACGGTCCGGATTCCCGAGGCTCTGCGCCCCTACATGGGCGGACGGTCCGTCCTCGGTCCCTGACCGGAATCGCTCGCAATGCGGGCGCCGGGGGGGGAAAGATGTTCGCGGGGGGTTCCGGCGGACCGCCTTGCGGCAGGACGGCGGCCTATCGGGGCCCGAAGGGAAAGCCGCCGGCGCCGCCTCCCGCGGGCCTCTGGGCACCCTGCTTGAGGAGGTTCAGGAAGTTCTGGCCGTTGTTCTGGGCGGGGCTCGTGGGCCGGGCTCCGGTTCCGCGCTGTCCCGTGGTCGTCGTCGTGGTGGATCCGGTTGGGGTCTGGCCCGCCCGCCGGGCGCCGCCGCCCGTGGTGGCCTCACGGGGGTTCTTCCAGGTTCCGTCCCAGTCAGCGATCTTCTGGACCGATTCGTCGGAGTCCTGAGCCTGGGGGAGAGTGATCACCGTGTAGAAGGCATAGGACGGGCGCGCCTCGCCGCGTCGCGCCGCTCGGATGTCCCGGTCGGACTCGGCCCAGATCTCGAGGTCGATGCGGACCGCCCTCGGGAGGACCTTCGCCTCCGCGGCGGACCACTCGTCCCACCAGAAGGCCTCTTCGGAATCCTCCGCGCCGTTCTCCTCCGCCTCCTCGTTCTTCGTGCGACCGAAGTACCTGTAGTTGATGGACTTGAGACGGTCGCAGACGAGCTGGTAGACGTCGTGGCTGTTCTGATCGACGGCGTCGTCGATGAAGAACCCCTCGCGCCGGTAGAGCTTGAGCCTCTCCGAGCCGTCGTCGAGGATCCAGTAGCCCACCTCGCAGAGATCGCTCCGCTTGCGGGTCGTCTCGTCGGGGCCGGGTGTCCGGGCGTCCTTCGTCGTGATGAAGTTGAGGCGGTCGGCGGCGACGCCGTACATCTCGTCGTCGTTTCCGAGGAAGACGTCATTCCCCGCGATGTTGTAGAAGTAGGCGGCGCGGAGATCGCTGGCGATGAGATTGAGGACGGCAGGGCCGGTCTCCCAGGGCACGGTGGCGTTCTCCGCCGTGAGCTTCGCGTCGAAAGCCTGATCGATGGCCGAATACAGCATCACGAACAGGATCGACGAGATGGCCAGGGCCATGAGGACTTCGATGAGCGTGAACCCGTGCGGTGTCCTTCGCATGATGCTCACTACCTCTTGCTTGATCCGCCCTCGGAGGCGCCACCACTCCCGCCGCCTCCGCTGCCCTGGCGCCCGCCCGTGAGCGGGTTCGCCGATCCGCCGCCCGCGCCCTCTCCGCCCGAACCGGCGTCGGCGCCGGGCATCTCGGGCTCTCCGGGGATCGGGATGAGGGTGCGGACCGAGAGTCGCCGCCGGGCGTCCTCGGTGGCGGCATCGTAGATAGCGGTGACCGTGATCTCGAAGCGACGGTGTCCCGCCGGCTCCTCCGGCTCCTCCTCGCCGCCGGATTCCGACATGGCTTCCTGGTACTCGAGGCCCTGGAAGGCGCGGCTCCATCCGCCGTCGGGGTCCTGCGTGTAGCCCCGGGCCTGGATGTCCTCGTCGGACAGCGTCGAGCCGAGGCCCGGGAGGATCTTCTCCGTCACGAGGACGCGGTAGAAGAACGGCGCGAGCTCCTCCCGCCGGAACTCGTCCATCGTGTCGAAGGTGGGGTCCTCGGCGAAGAAGTCCGCGAAGTTGCCCTCCTCGCCGCCGTCCCGGAGCCAGGTCGTGTTCTCGGGATCGGCCACGCCCTTCGTGATCTCGTTGAGCTTGAACTCGAGGAGGTACTGCATCTGGCGCGTGATCCGCGCGTCCACCGTGTCGGTCCGGGCCTCGCCCACCGTGACGAGGATCGGAATGACGGCCACGGACGTGACGACGAGGGCCGCCGCCACCTCGAGCAGCGTGAATCCCGATTCTGTCGATGCTCGGCGCGCCATGGTGTCAGCTCCCCATCCTGAGCGTGCGGAAGTGGCTCGCCTTGACGTCCGGAAGCCGGTGCTCGCCCTCGTGGAACTCGGCGGAGGCCGTCTGAGGATTCACTTCGGCGGACATGACGTGCTCTCCCGCGCGGTAGACGAGGATGTGGTGATCCACCGTGCCGTTGGCCCAGAAGATGATGTTGACGACCTCCTTGAGGTTGGCCCGTTCGTAACCGGCGCTCGGGCCCGTCCAGATGCGATCGAGGACGACGCCCGTGGGGAGGTGCCGCCACGGAGTCCGGTCGAGCAGCGCCTCCACGTCGGCGCGCTCGTAGATCTCGTCGTCGAGGACGTACCGGCCGGCGTCGTCCTGGCGGGGCGGGACGATGCTCCGGAACCGCCCGAGGGGCAGATCGAGCTGGAGCATGGCCTGGATGGGCGCGTTGACGTCGAGGCCGAGGTCCACGGCCGCACGGCGGAGAGAGCGGTAGTGGCCGTCGAGGATTCGGGCCGCAGAGCGGACGCGCTCCCGGCCTGTGACCCCCGTGTAGTTCACGATGACGTAGCCGCCGCAGATTCCGAGGAGGACGAGGATGACGAGGAGCTCGATGAGCGTGAAGCCGCCGGGGCCGCCGGCCGGGGCTCCGGCCCCGGATCCGGCAGAACGGACCGGCGTCTCGTTCACGGGCTCTTCTTCTCCGAGCTTATGTCGTCGTCCGTGTCGGCGAGCTTGTCCTCGCCCTTCGAGAAGACGACGTACTCCCGCGGGCCCTTCTTCCGGTAGACGTAGGGCTCGTCCCAGGGATCGATCGGCTGCGCCTTGAGCAGCTTCTCCTCGCCCTCCCAGAGCTTCGAGATGTCCGACTCGGCCGGGAGGCCCTTCTCCATGGCGTAGGTGTCGACGGCGTTGCAGATGGACGTGATGTCCGACTGGGCCTTGCCCTTCTTGCCCTTGAAGATGTAGGTGAACACGTTGGTCGTGGCCAGCGTCGCGAGGATCCCGAGGATCACGACGACGACCATGATCTCGACCAGGGTGAAGCCGGCGCGCCGGCTCAGCGGACGATCTCGCCTCATGGATGGACTCCGGTATGTCCCGAGATTTCGACGAGGCCCATGGTAGCGTATTCCTGGAATCCTGCTCCGTCACCCCGCGAAGGAACTCATCTGCAGGAGCGGCAGGACGATGGAGATGACGATGAATCCCACGACGGCCGCCAGGACGACGATGATGACGGGCTCGAGGAGGCTCGTCAGCTTCTGGGTCGTGACGTCGATTTCCTCGTCGTAGGACTCGGCGACCTTCTCGAGGATCTCCTCGAGCTGGCCGGACTGCTCGCCGGTGGCGATCATGTAGCCGACCATGGGGGGGAAGACGCCGCTCTTCTTGAGGGGCGTGGCGATGTCCGTGCCCTCGACGATGCTCTCGTGGATGTCGCCCACGGTGGCCGCGACGACGCGGTTGCGCACGACCGTCCGGACGATCTTGAGCGCGTCGAGCACGGTGACGCCGGAGCGGAGGAGGGTCGCCATGGTCGTCGCGAAGCGCGAGATGGCCTGCTTGCGGAAGAGCTGCCCGAAGAGGGGGAGACGGAGCATCCAGCCGTCCCAGCGGACGGCCCCCCGCTCGGTCTTGCGGAAGGCCTCGAGAAGGCCGTAGGCGCCGAGGACGAACAGGATGAGAAGCCACCAGTACCGCGCGAGGAACTGGGAGACCGACATGAGGACGACCGTGGGTGGCGGCAGCGTCTTCTGCGCCTTGGCGAAGACCTGGGTCAGGTTCGGCACGACGAACGTCATGAGGATCATGACGACGATGATGCCGACGGCCACCATGACCATCGGATAGGCGAGGGCGGCGGAGACGCGATTGCGCAGGCGGTTCTGCTTCTGGAGATACTGAGCGAGCCGGTTGAGGATGAGGTCGAGATTGCCCGACGCCTCGCCGGCGCGCACCATGTTGACGTAGAGATCGGAGAAGTAGGCGGGGTGCAGGGCGAGGGCCTCCGCCAGCGTCTGCCCCTGGGTCACCTTCTCCCGGACGTCCCGGAGGACCTTCTCGAGATCCCGCGTGCCGACCTGGTCGATGAGGGCCTTGAGCGCGTCGACCACGGTGATGCCCGCGGCGAGGAGCGTCGCGAACTGCCGCGTGACCAGCGTGAGCTCGCCGACCGCGCGGTTTCGACCGAAGGCGGCACGCCGGGGCCGGCGCTCCTTCCGGACATCTTCCGCCGTCCAGATATCGGTGACGTGGATCCGGTCGCCCCGGAGCCGCTGGCGCGCGTCCCTCGCCGTGTCGGCGTCGATGATCCCCGTCCGGACGGAACCGCCTTCGTCGAAGGCCTTGTATTCGAAGATCGGCATGGGCGGATTCAGAAGGGGGCGGCGGTCACTCGATGTCCATCTGCGTCACCCGGAGGACTTCCTCGATGGTCGTCTGGCCCTCCCGGATCTTGCGCACCCCGTCCATGCGCAGCGTGACGAGGCCCGCCTCAAGCGCCGCCCGCTTGATGACCGACGCCGAGGCGCGGTCGATGATCTGGCTCCGGACATCCTCGGAGACGGGGAGAACCTCATAGATGGCCGTGCGGCCGAGGTAGCCCGAGCTGAAGCACCGGTCGCAGCCGCGGCCGCGGTGGAGCCTGCCGTTCGGAAGCTCGGCGGGGTCGAGGCGGAGCTCCGTCATCTTCTTGAGATCGTCGGCGTGGGGGGCGTGGGCCTCCCTGCATTCCGAGCAGATGACGCGGACGAGGCGCTGGGCGATGACCGAGATGAGGGATGACGCCACGAGGTAGGGCTCGATCCCGATGTCGAGCATGCGGCTGATGGCGCCGGGGGCGTCGTTCGTGTGGAGGGTGGAGAACACGAGGTGGCCCGTGAGCGCGGCCTGGATCGCGATCCGGGCCGTCTCCGAGTCGCGGATCTCGCCGACCATCATGACGTCGGGGTCCTGGCGCAGGAGCGCCCGGAGGCCCTTGTCGAACGTGAGCCCCTTCTTGGCCGAGACCTGGATCTGGCTGATCCCGGCCAGGTGGTACTCG
>CAYQRN010000084.1:0-17909 GCA_964419995.1 uncultured Planctomycetia bacterium | reverse complement strand
GCGGCCGCCGTCGAGGGGGTAGAAGGGGAGGACGTTGAAGGCGAGGAGGTAGAGATTCATGTGCGCGATCTGGCGGACGGTCATGGCCGCCACCGCGCCGGTCCAGGTTTCGGCGGACTCGGGAGGGAAGATCCGCGCGAGGACGTAGAGCAGGGGCCCCCAGAGGACGTGCGTCAGGGGACCGGCGAGGGAGATGAGGATCTCGGCCCGAGGTCCCGGTGCGGCCGCCTGCATGTGGGCAAGGCCGCCGAGCGGCGAGAGCGTGATGTAAGGCGTGTGGATTCCGAAGCGCCGGGCCGCGAGGGCGTGGCCGAACTCGTGGGCGAGGATGAGGACGTAGAGGGCGAGGAGCAGGCCCGCGGGGGCGATCCAGGCTGCGGCGCCCGGGAGCGCCGCGGTGTCCCGGAGGAAGAAGAGGAAGAGGAAGATCGTCGTGATGTGGAGGCGGACCTCCACGCCTGAGATGACGAAGATGCGCCGGGACGAGTCGAGGATCCGGAGGAGGGTTTCGAGGGTCGAGGACATCAGGGGTGCGTCGCGGGGCCCCGGCGGGATGCCCGCATGGAGATCCGAAATAGCCGTGTGGTGATTCTATCGGCCCGCGGCGAAGAGCTCCTCGAGCGTGAACGACGTGTAGGGAAGCTCTGTCGCGACCTTGCCCGGCCGGCAGAAGGACACCTCGAATCGCTTCTCGTTCGGATAGATGACGATCGAGTGCATCGTGAAGGAGAAGGGGAGCTTCTGACCCACGCTGGCCAGCATGGCCCTGGCCTCCTCCGGACCCACGGGATCCGCCGGCTTGCCGGACCCGTTCTCGGCGGGCTCGAGAGCGGCGTGCAGCTTCTCGTAGCGACCGCACTTCCAGGGCTTGCGGCGGAGGAGGTAGTGGTTCGTGCAGGCGAGCGTGCAGGCGCCCGGGAGGGCGAGGCGGAGATTCGTGCCGCCGTTCCGGGCCTCATCGCCGTCGTACTCGATGACGCCCGCCGGCACGCCGCTGCCGCGGAAGGGCGACGTCACGTGGATGTTGTTGCCCATGAGAGCGCGGCGCACCTTCAGGATGGCGTCCACGGCCGCCGGCGCGTCTTCCGCGGGCGCCGTCTCGATGGCCTTCCGGAGGGCGAGGAGTCGGGGGTGGATCTCCTTCGGGGCGTCGGTGCCGAGCGGCATGCAGTCATGGACGAAGATGCCGAGGCCGTCCTCGTTGAAACCCGAGATGAGGCCGATGAGGCCCGGGAAGGCCACGTTGACCCACTTCTTCGAACCCCGGCCCTCGGGCGCGTAGACGATGAGGAGTTGGTTGGCTATGACGATGGGACTCGAGATGAAGTCGAAGTTCCGGCCCGTGATGATCCCGCCCCCCGCAGCCCTGTCGCCCCAGGCCGAGAAGCTCGAACAGGCCATGAAGTACCAGTCGCCGACGGCGTTGAGCGCCTTGAGATCATCGAGCTCGAGGGCCCGGTGCAGGGCCTCGATGTGCGGGGCGCCCTTCTGCCGCGCCACGATGCCCTCGTACATCCCGCGGAGCTCCTCGAGGAAGGGCTCCTCGAAGACCATGGAGTTCCGCACGAGGGGGAGGATCTTCGATTCCCAGTTCGAGATGTCGTCGAGGATCGGGCGGCGGAGGACGTAGCTCGAGAAGCCGGCCACGATCTCTTCCGCGAGGAGCCAGCCGTGGGCGTAGCCCATCTCCGCGGGCGTCCCAGAGAGGTGGAGGACCCGTTGGTCCCGGACCTTGAGGATCTTCCCGCGGAGCTCCGGCGCCTGCGCCGGAAGGGCCGCGGCGACGGCGAGGATGAGCAGGAGCCCCGTGAGCCCTCGGGCTAGGACGCTGCGCGGCATGGCCATGACTCCTCCGGGTGCGGGATGCACCCCATACTAACGGTCGCGATGGCTTCTACGTTGGAGGGCAGATCGCTCCCCGCGCGGCGCTGCGCCGGCGCGACGCCGCATCCTTTCCCCGTTCCCCGGGGCCTTCACTTCCATTGTGGGGCCCTCCCGCCGCCGTTAGAATCCGCCTCCTTCCCACGAAGCGAGGCGCGCTCGTAAGTCGTTGCTGGAAAGGGGTTCGCGGATACCTGGGCCGCCGCCATGGACTCCACCCTCTACGGACAGATGCTCGTGCTCGGCCTCCTCGCCGTCGGGATCCCCGTTCTCCTTCCGTTCCTCGCGCGCCGGCTCGGCCCGCGGAACGACGATCCCGTGAAGCTCGACACCTACGAATGCGGCGTGCCTCCCGTGACCCACGCGCGGCACCGCTTCTCCGTGAAGTTCTACGTGGTCGCCGTCCTCTTCGTCCTCTTCGACGTCGAGGTGGCGTTCCTGTTCCCCTTCGCGGTCCTCTTCCGATCGACCCCGGGGCTCGGACTGCTCGTGCAGGTCGCGGTCTTCCTCGCCGTCCTGTTCGCGGGCCTCGTCTACGTCTTCAGGCGCGAGGCGCTGGAATGGGACTAGAGACCTTCTTCGCCAACAAGTCGGGGTTCGTGGCGACGCGCCTCGAGACCCTCGTGAACGGAATCGTGAACTGGGGCCGCCAGAACTCGCTCTGGCCCTACCCCTTCGCCACGGCGTGCTGCGGCATCGAGTTCATGGGCGTCCTCTCGAACGTCCACGACGTGTCGCGGTTCGGCGCCGAGCTCGTCCGCTTCTCCCCGCGGCAGTCGGACCTCCTCGTCGTGGCGGGAACGATCAACTACAAGATGGCGCCGGTCCTGCGGCGCATCTGGCGGCAGATGGCGGATCCCAAGTACGTCATCGCCTTCGGCGTGTGCGCGGCGAGCGGCGGGTTCTACGACAACTACGCCGTCGTCCAGGGCATCGATCGCGTGATCCCGGTGGACGTCTACCTCCCGGGCTGCCCCCCGCGCCCGGAGCAGTTCTTCGAGGCACTCATCCTGCTCCAGAAGAAGATCCGCGGCCAGAAGCTCGCCGACCACGCCGCCGCACCGAAGCCTTATCTCGAGCGCGTGGCCGGGTCCTGAGCGCCGGCGGAAGGGTGAAGGGTCCTTGAGCGGCGATCCGATCCTCGACCTCATCGCGGCACGCTTCGGCGACGGCATCCTCGCGTCCCATGCCCATGCCGGCGACCGGACCGTGCTCATCCGGCCGGGCATCGTCCGCGACGTCCTCGAGTTCGCGCGGCGCGAGCCGGGCATCGCGACGGACTTCCTCTCCGACCTTTCGGCGGTGGACACGAAGGACCTCGCGCCGTCCCTGCGGGCCGGAACCGTCCTCGCCGCGCCGGACCGCTTCCAGGTCGTCTACCACCTGCGGGGGGCCGAGAACGCCCGCCGGCTCCGGGTCAAGGCCTCGGTGCCCGGGGACGACCCCGCCATCGACTCGATCCACGACCTCTGGAAGTGCGCGAACTGGTTCGAGCGCGAGGTCTACGACATGTTCGGCGTGCGCTTCCGCGGCCACCCGAATCTGAAGCGGATCCTCTGCCACAAGGACTTCCAGGGGCACGCGCTCCGGAAGGACTACGACGTCCGGAAGGGACAGTGGCTCGAAGAGTCCGACGACCTCCTCGACGAGCTCGGCGGCTTCGGCGCGAATCCCGACGACGGCGGGTTCACCGAGCTCCTGCCCGTGAATATCGGGCCCTCCCATCCGGCCACCCACGGAACGCTCCGGATCCTCGCGAAGCTCGACGGCGAGACCATCGTGAAGGCCGCCTCGGAGATCGGATTCCTTCACCGGGCCTTCGAGAAGCACTGCGAGACGGGGACGTGGAGCATGGTCGTCCCCTACACGGACCGCCTCAACTACTGCTCGGCCATGCTCAACAACGTGGCGTGGGTCCGGGCCGTGGAGAAGCTCTGCGGCATCGAGGTCCCGGAGCGGGCAGGCCTCATCCGGATCATCATCGCCGAGCTCTCCCGGATCATCGATCATCTCGTGTGCTCCGGCGCGAACCTCATCGACCTCGGCGCGATGACGAACTTCTGGTGGCTCTTCGCCATGCGGGAGAAGATCTACGGGGCCCTCGAAGGGCTCTGCGGCGCGCGGCTCACCTCCTCCTACTGTCGGATCGGCGGCGTCGCCCAGGACCTGCAGCCCGGCTTCGAGGACAGCGTCCGCGAAGCTCTCCGCGAGCTGCCGGGCGCCGTGGCGGACGTGCTCGCCCTCGTGCAGCGGAACCGCATCTTCCTCGACCGTACCGTCGGGGTCGGCGTCATCCCGAAGGCGGAGGCGCTTTCCTACGGCTACACGGGCCCCTGCCTCCGGGCGTCCGGCGTCTCGTACGACCTGCGCAAGGCCGAGCCCTGGGGCGCGTACGCAGACCTCAGTTTCGAGGTGCCGGTGCGGTCCAACGGCGACACCTTCGACCGCTTCATGATCCGCTTCGACGAGATCGTCCAGAGCATGCGGATCATCGAGCAGGCCATCGACCGGCTCCGGCCGGGGCCGATCCTCACCGACGACCCCCGATTCGCCCTTCCGGCCAAGCAGGACGTCTACAACACGATCGAAGCCCTCATGAACCACTTCGTCCTCATCTATGACGGGATCCGCGTCCCGGAGGGCGAGGCGTACCTCGCGACGGAGGGCGCCAACGGGGAGCTCGGCTTCTACATCGTGGCCGACGGCACGGGCCGACCCTACCGCGTGCGGTGCCGGCCGCCGTGCTTTCCCATCTACTCCTCCTTCCCGCGACTCATCGAGGGTGGCCTCATCGCCGACGCGGTGGCCGTCCTCGGCTCCCTCAACATCATCGTCGGCGAGTTGGACCGATGACCGAAGCCGCCGCCCGTTCCCTGCCCTTCACCCTCGCGCCCGAGCGGGAGGCGCGGATCGACGACCTCCAGGGCCGCTATCCCACGAGGAGGGCCACGCTCCTCCCCGTGCTCTGGGAGGTCCAGGAAGAGCGGGGCTTCATCGACGACGCCGCCATGGAGTACGCCGCGCAGCGCTGCGGCGTGCCGCCCGCCCACGTCCTCTCGGCCGTCACCTTCTACACGATGTACCGCCGCCGCCCCGCCGGCCAGCACCACCTCCAGATCTGCCGCAACATCTGCTGCTGCATCATGGGAGCCGAGAAGATCATCGACTACGTCCAGACGCGGCTCGGCATCCGGCCGGGCGCGATGACCGCCGACGGCCGCTTCTCCCTCGAGCTCGTCGAGTGCCTCGCGGGCTGCTCCGCCGCGCCGGTCATCCAGGTGAACCGCGAATACCACGAGAACCTCGATCTCGAGAAGGTGAAGAGCCTTCTCGACTCCCTGGGGGCGCCATGACGAAGGTCCTGACGCGCCGCTTCGACGATCCCGAGTCGCACCGCCTCGACCGCTTCCTCGCCTCGGGCGGGTACGGCGCCCTGCGCAAGGCCCTGTCGATGCAGCCCGCGGCGGTCATCGAGGAGGTCAAGAAGTCCGGCCTCCGGGGGCGCGGCGGCGCCGGCTTCCCCGCCGGCATGAAGTGGAGCTTCATCCCGAAGAACACGGGGAAACCCGTCTATCTCTGCGTCAACGCCGACGAGTCCGAACCCGGAACCTGCAAGGACCGCGTCCTGCTCGAGCGGGATCCCCACGCGCTCGTCGAGGGGATCCTGATCGCGTCGTGGGCCATCGGTGCCGAGAAGGCCTTCATCTACATCCGCGGCGAGTTCGATCTCCCGCTCCGGCGGATCCGGGCGGCCGTGGAGGAGGCCCGCGCCGCGGGCTACATCGGCCGGAACATCCTCGGGAGCCCCCACACGGTCGACATCCTCGTGCACCGCGGCGCCGGCGCGTACATCTGCGGGGAGGAGACGGGACTCCTCGAGAGCCTCGAGGGGAAGATCGGCCGTCCGAGGCTCAAGCCCCCCTTTCCGGCGGTCGTGGGGGCCTTCGGCTGTCCCACGATCATCAACAACGTCGAAACTCTCTCCGCCGTGCCGTGGATCCTCGAGAACGGCGGCGAGGCCTACGCCCGCCTCGGGACGCCGAAGAGCCCGGGAACCAAGCTCTTCTCCGTGAGCGGGCCGGTGAAGCGCCCCGGCATCTACGAGTGCGAGCTCGGCTACCCGCTGAAGAGCCTCCTCGAGGTGGAATGCGGCGGCATGCGGGAGGGGAAGCGGCTCAAGGCCGTGATCCCCGGCGGCTCCTCCGTGCCCGTGCTCCCGGCGGCGAAGGTCGAGACCGTGAAGCTCGACTACGAGTCGATGCAGGAGAACGGATCGCTCCTCGGCTCGGGGGGCGTCATCGTCATCGACGACACCCAGAACATGCTCCATCTCCTCACGATCCTCGGCCGCTTCTACGCCCACGAATCCTGCGGGCAGTGCACGCCCTGCCGCCAGGGCACGGGCTGGGCGAGCCGCGTCCTCGAGAAGATGGACGGACGCCTCGGCGAGGCCGCGGACATCGAGACGCTGGCCAGGATCGCGAAGTTCATGCAGGGCACGACGATCTGCTTCCTCGCGGATTCCCTCGCCATGCCCATCGAGAGCTTCCTCCGGCACTTCGGCGCCGAGATCGCGGCGGCGGCGGGCGCGGCGGTGGCGTCATGAGCACCGGCCGCCGCGGAACCGGTGCGCAGGCAGGAACCCCATGACGGAGCGTCGCGAGATGGCGCCGGAGAAGGTCACGATCGTCCTCAACGGCCAGCCCTACGAGGTGGACAAGGGGCTCTCCGTCCTCCGGGCCGCGGCCCAGGTCGGCATCGAGATCCCGCATTACTGCTGGCACCCCTACCTCTCCGTCGCCGGCAATTGCCGCATGTGCATCGTCGAGATCGAGAAGATGCGCGGCCTGCCGGCGTCCTGCGCCGTGCCCGTGGCCGACGGCATGGTCGTCCGGACCGAGAGCCCGCGGGTCCTCGAGGCCCGTGCCGCCGTCCTCGAGTTCCTCCTCGTGAACCACCCCCTCGACTGTCCCGTCTGCGACCAGGTGGGGGAGTGCTTCCTCCAGATCTACTACATGCGGCACGACCGGCGGCCCTCGGCCCTGCGGACGCCCAAGGTCCACTTCGAGAAGCGGCTCCAGGTCGGCCCGTGCGTGATCCTCGATCAGGAGCGGTGCATCGCCTGCACGCGGTGCGTCCGCTTCTGCGATGAGGTCTCGAAGACCTCCGAGCTCACGATGGCGAACCGCGGTGACCACGTCGCAGTCGAGACCTTTCCGGGGCGCCCCCTCGACAATCCCTACTCCCTCAACACCGTGGACATCTGCCCCGTGGGCGCCCTGACGTCGGCGGACTTCCGCTTCCAGGCGCGAGCCTACTTCCTGAAACCGCGGGAGAGCGTCTGCCCGGGCTGCGCCACCGGCTGCAACGTCTGGCTCGACGTCTACGACAGCCACATGGTCCCGGATCGGAACGGCCGCATCATGAGGCTCCGGCCGCGGGTGAACGACGCCGTGAACCGCGCGTGGATGTGCGACGCGGGCCGGGGGACGAAGGATGCCTGCAACGAGGGGCGCGTCCTGACGGCGCAGCTCCACGGGGTCGATGCCTCCCGCGACGAGGTCCTGCGCTCCGCGGCGGCGGCCCTCGGCGGCGCCCGCGGCGCCGCCGCGCTCGGTCTCGTCTCCCTCGATGCGACCTGCGAGGAGATGTACTTCGCCCGGCACTTCATGAACGAGGTCCTCGACGGCGCCGCCGCCCTCGCGGCCCCCGAACGTACGCCGGGCCCCGCGGACGGGATCCTCATGTCCGCCGACCGCCACGCGAACCGGCGGGGCGCGGATCTCCTCCTCGACGTGGCGGACCCTGCGGCGGTCGCCCGCCGCCTCGCCGGGCTCCGGGCCGTCATCGTGACGGACCTCGATCTCTCCGGCCCGGCCTTCCCGCCGGAGGTGGGCCGGGCCTTCTCGGAAGTCCCCGTCCGCGTCGTGCTCTCGTCCCGGGCCACGGCCACGGCGCGGCAGGCCACGCACCTGATCCCCGTGCGGTCCTTCGCCGAGAAGGATGGCGTGTGGGTGAACCGGGACGGGCGGGCCCAGCGTCTCCGAGGGGCCGTGCAGCCCCATCCCTCGACGATGGACGCCCTCCAGGCCCTGGCGGCCATCGCATCGGCCCTCGGAATGGAGATGAACGACGTGGCCGTGGAGCCCGCCGCGCTCTTCGCCTGCATGGCCGCCGAAATCCCCGCCCTCGCGGGCCTCGATCACGACGTCATCGGAAGCGGCGGCCAGCCGCTGGCGAGCCCCGGGACCGTGGTCACCCGCGTGGCGGCGGGCGTCCGGGAGGGGGTGTAGCGTGCTCGACTCCTTCCATCACATCCTCTTCAAGGCGCTCTTCGCCACGCTCGTCATCCTCAACTTCCTCCCGATCCTCATCTTCTTCGAGCGCAAGGGCATGGCCATGATCCAGGACCGGATCGGGCCGAACCGCGCGTTCATTCCCGGCCTCGGTCTTCGCCTCGCAGGTCTCGTGTTCACGCTCGCGGACGTGGTGAAGCTCCTCTTCAAGGAGGACATCGCGCCGCGGGGCGTGAACCGCTTCTACTACCGCCTCGCGCCCGTCGTGGCCCTGGCCACGGCCATCGCAGCGGGGGCCGTCATCCCTCTCGCCCATCCCCTCGAGTTCGGAAGCGGCACCCTGACGCTCCAGGCCCTCGACGCCGGAGTCGGGATCCTCTTCATTCTGGCGGCGTCGTCCCTCGGCGTCTTCGCCATCGTCCTCTCGGGCTGGGCGTCCAACAACAAGTACTCCCTCCTCGGCGCCCTGCGCGCCTCCGCCCAGATGATCTCCTACGAGATCACGATGGGTCTCGCTCTCGTGGCCGCGATCATGGTCTTCGGCTCCACGGACCTGAACGTCATGATCGGCGCCCAGGGAGGCTTCGCCATCGGGTTCCTCCCCGACTGGGGGATCTTCCGCCAGCCCGTCGGCTTCGTCCTCTTCCTCGTGGCGGCCTTCGCCGAGACCAAGAGGGCGCCCTTCGACCTCGCCGAGGCGGAGGCCGAGCTCGTGGCCGGCTACCACACGGAGTACTCGAGCATCCGCTTCGGCCTTTTCTACATGGCCGAGTACATCCACATCGTGGTCGTTTCGATGCTGCTCTCCGTGATCTTCTTCGGAGGGTGGCAGATCCCGTACGTGAGCCACGCCTGGCTCCGGGATCCCGGCCACGCCGCCACCGTCATGCGGATCCTCCTCATCGCCGCCATTCCGGCGGGGCTCGCCATCGCCTGGCGGCTCCTCGTCTGGCACCGGACGAACCGCAGGATCTGGCACGACGAGCGCCGCCGGGAGGGCGCCATCCTCGCCGTGCTCCTCGGCTTCGCGCCGGCGGCCACGGCGGTGCTGCTCCTCGCCCTCTGGGGCGGGTCGCTCACGGACACCGGGGCGGCCTGGATCACGGCGCTCCTCCAGTTCCTGGCCTTCCTCGTGAAGACCCTCTTCTTCTGCTGGCTCTTCGTGTGGGTGCGGTGGACGGTTCCGCGGTTCCGCTACGACCAGCTCATGGGTCTTGGCTGGAAGGTCCTCATCCCCCTCGGCCTCCTCAACCTCCTCGCCACCGGACTGCTCATCAAGATCGGGATCTGGTAGTGTCGGAAACGAAGGTCCCGAAAGGCCCACGCCCGTGAAACTGCTCGACGTCATCGCCGGCGCGACGAATCCCGCGGCCCGCAAGCGCATGGTGCTCCGCGAGCGCCTCTATCTCTTCGAGCTCCTGCGGGGCCTCGCCGTGACCCTGCGCCATGCGATCCGGAACATCGTCAAGCCGTCCCGCGTGCGCACCGTGGGCTGGCCGGAGATCCGCAATCCCTTCCCGACGCGCTTCCGCGCGGCCCATCGACTGACCCGCAAGGAGGACGGCTCTCCGCGCTGCACGGCGTGCATGTGCTGCGCCACGGCCTGCCCGGCGGGCTGCATCCACATCGTCCCGGGCGAGCATCCGAATCCCCAGGTCGAGAAGTATCCGGACCGCTTCGACATCGACGAGCTCAAGTGCGTCGTCTGCGGGCTCTGCGTCGAGGCCTGTCCGTGCGATGCGATCCGCATGGACACGGGCTTCTTCGTCATGCCGGAGTACGACCGCGCCTCCTTCATCTGGACGCGGGAGCGGCTCCTCGCCAACGAACCCGCCGTTCCCGGCGGGTTCCGGCCCGAGGCCGCGATTCCGAAGGCGCCGTCCCTCCCGCGCGCCATGCCGGAGCCTGAGGCCGAGAACCGCGATCTTCCGATCAACCGGCGCAGGGGCTGAGTCCGCGCCCCGGGCGTCGTAGCGGCGGCCATCGCCGCGTCGCCGCTCTTCAGGGTTGCCGGGAGAACGAGTCGCGATACCATCCCCGGACTCGCGAACGCCGCCCGTCGCCACCCTTCCGCCGGACCGCGCTGTCCCTCCGGAGGCCGCCCGGCCGGCGCCGTTTTCGAGGCGGGAAGAAAGATGGACACCGTTTTCTTCATCCTCTTTGCCGCCACGGCGCTCGGAGCCGCCGTGACGGCCGTCTCGAAGAGGAACCCGCTGACGTCGGCCTTCGCCCTCGTCGTCATGTTCCTCGCCCTCTCCGGGCTCTACTTCCAGAGGCAGGCGCCCTTCATCGCGACGCTCCAGATCCTGCTCTACGCCGGCGCGATCATGGTGCTCGTGATCTTCGTCATCATGTTCCTGAACCTGCCCGAGGCGGAGTACCGCGAGGGGAAGCTCTCGCGCCCCGGCGTCCTGGCGGCTCTCTTCATCTGCCTGCCGCTCGGCGTCCTTCTCGTGTCCGTCGTCGCCACGGCCAAGCTCCCCCCGCGGGCCGCCCCCGTCCCGGACTTCGGCACGACAGCGGGCGTGGGCCGCATCCTCTTCGAGCGGCACCTCTATCCCTTCGAGATCATCTCGGTCCTCCTGCTCGCCGCCATCGTGGGCACCGTTCTGCTCGCGAGGAAGCGCCTGTGAGCACGGCGGCCTTCCTCGTCGTGGCGGTGCTCCTCTTCCTCACCGGGATGGCGGGGTTCATGGTCCGCCGGAACCTCATCGTGATGTTCATGGCCCTCGAGATCATGATCAACGCGGCCGGACTCGCCTTCGTGGCCCTCGCCGACCACTTCCAGGCCATGGACGCCCAGGTCTGGGTGTTCTTCGTCATCGCGCTGGCGGCCGCGGAATCGGCCGTCGGGCTCGCCCTCCTCATCGCGATCTTCCGGCTCCGCCGGAGCGTCGACGTGGACGAACTCGCCGGGCTCAGGGGCTGACATGACGGCCGTCATCGCCCTCATCCCCCTCGTTCTCCTCGCGGGCGCGGCCCTCCTCGGGTTCCTCGCGCTGCGCCGGGCCGGCGGAGCGGCGGTCCCCGATCGCGCGGCGAGCCTCATCGCCGCCGGCGCTTCGGGCCTCGCCTTCCTCCTCGCGGCCGTGGCCTGCCTCGGACGGAACGGCGTCGTGGAAGCGCGGCTCTTCTCCTGGATCCACGCGGCCTCCTTCGCCGTCGACTTCGCCTTCCGCCTCGACGAGATCTCCGTCGTCATGATCCTCGTCGTGACGTTCGTGGGAACGCTCATCCACGTCTTCTCGACGGGCTACATGAAGGGAGACCCGGGCTACGTCCGCTACATGGCGTACCTGAACCTCTTCATGTTCTTCATGACGGTCCTCGTCCTCGCACGGAACCTCCCCGTGCTCTTCGTGGGCTGGGAGGGCGTGGGCCTCTGCTCCTACCTCCTCATCGGGTTCTGGTGGAAGGACACGGACAAGGCTCTGGCGGGCAAGAAGGCCTTCATCACGAACCGCGTCGGCGACGCGGCCTTCATCCTCGGCATGCTCTTCCTCGCAAGCCGCGCCGGAACCCTGGACCTCCCGACCCTCGCCCGGCTCGCCGTCGAGGATCCGGCCATCTTCACGGCCGGTTCCGGCATCCTCGGGTTCAGCGTGGCGACCCTCGCCGGCCTGCTCCTCTTCATCGGCGCCACGGGGAAATCCGCGCAGCTCCCGCTGCACGTCTGGCTGCCCGACGCCATGGCCGGTCCCACGCCGGTGTCGGCGCTCATCCACGCCGCCACGATGGTGACGGCCGGCGTCTACATGATCGCGCGCCTCCACGCGATCTTCGCCCTCTCGCCCTCGGCCCAGATCGTCGTGGCGCTCGTCGGAGCCCTCACGGCGGTGTTCGCCGCCTCCATCGCCCTCGTCCAGACGGACATCAAGAAGGTCCTCGCCTGGTCCACGATCAGCCAGCTCGGCTACATGGTCACGGCCGTGGGCCTCGGCGCGGTTTCCGCCGGGCTCTTCCACCTCACGACCCACGCCTTCTTCAAGGCCTGCCTGTTCCTCGGCGCGGGCTCGATCATCCACGCCATGCACCACGAGCAGGACATGCGCCGCATGGGAGGGCTCGCCGGGAAGATGCCCGTCACCTTCTGGACCATGCTGATCGCGACTCTCGCCATGACGGGCGTTCCTCCGCTCTCGGGGTTCTTCAGCAAGGACGAGATCCTGCTCGCCGCCTTCACGCGGGGGCATGGCGTCGGGCTCCTCCTCTTCGGGGCCCTCGCGTTCGGCGCCTTCCTCACCGGCTTCTACATGATGCGGTTCGTCTTCCTCGTGTTCGCGGGGCGCTGCCGCGCCGACCATCACACGGCCGCGCACATCCACGAATCGCCGCGCTCCATGACCTCGGTCCTCGTGGTCCTCGCGGCGGGTGCCGCGCTCCTCGGCTTCCTCGGCGTTCCGCACTTCCTCGGGGGCCACGACCGCTTCGGGGCCTTCGTCGCCCGGGCGCTGGCGCCGGGGGCGGCGGGACATGCCGTCCCGCCGGTCGTGGAGATGGCCCTGGCCGCCGTGGCCACGCTCGTGGCCTTCGCGGGGATGGCCACGGCCTGGGTCTTCTACATCCTGAAGCCCTCCCGCCCGGCGGAGTTCGCCGCGCGGCACGCAGGCTTCACGTCGGTCCTCGAGCGGAAGTACGGCTTCGATGAAGCCTATTCCCGCGCCGTGGCCCGGCCGATCGAGCGGCTCGGGGCGGGGTTCCTCGGAACTTCCGTGGAGTCCCGGGGCATCGACCGGGCCGCCAACGGCCTCGCCGCGCTCTGCGCCTCCCTCGGGCGGGCAGTCGTGCGCCCGCACGGCGGCCTCGTGCGCCTCTATGTCGCCGTGATGGCGGCGGGGGCCCTCCTCGTGATCCTGTCCCTGATGGCGGGCTGAGACGACGATGATCACCGTCCTCCTCCTCCTGCCTCTCGTTGCCGCGGCTCTCCTCCTCGCCGTTCCGAAGGAGGCCGTGCGCCGGATCCGCCTCTTCTCCCTCGCGGCCTCCGGCGCCGTGTTCGTCGTCTCGCTCTTCCTTCTCGCGGGATTCGATGGAGCGGGCGCCCGCTGGCAGTACGTGGAGAGCGCCGCCTGGATCCCGAGCCTCGGAATCCGCTACGAGGTGGGCATCGACGGCATCGCTCTCCTCCTCATCGTCCTCACGACGTTCCTCACGCCGGTGACGATCCTCGGCTCGAAGCACTCGATCCTCTCGCGGGAGCGCGACTTCTACATCCTCATGCTCGCGCTCGAGAGCTTCATGATCGGCGCCTTCGCCGCCCGCGATCTCTTCCTCTTCTACGTCTTCTGGGAGCTCATGCTGCTCCCGATGCTCTTCATCATCGGCGTCTGGGGCGGACCGCGGCGCCTCTACGCCACGATCAAGTTCGTCCTCTTCACCCTGGCCGGTTCGCTCCCCATGCTCGCGGCCATCCTCTATCTCGGACTCCGCTGGCGCGTGCTCCATCCCGGAGCCGAGGCCGCGTTCCTGACGGCGGACCTCCTCCGGATGCCCCTCACGCTGCGGGAGGAGTGGTTCCTCTTCATCGCCTTCGCCCTGTCCTTCGCCGTGAAGGTGCCGCTCTTCCCCCTGCACACGTGGCTTCCGGACGCCCACGTCGAGGCGCCGACTCCCGGGTCGGTCATCCTGGCCGGCGTGCTCCTCAAGATGGGCGGCTACGGTCTCATCCGATACGCCATCCCGCTCTTCCCCCACGCGGCCGAGGCGGCCGCCCCGTGGATGTTCGCCCTCGCGGGCATCGCCGTGGTCTACGGCGCGCTCGTGGCCATGGCCCAGCACGACGTCAAGAAGCTCGTCGCGTTCTCGTCGGTCTCCCACATGGGGCTCGTCGTCATCGGGGCCTTCACCCTGAACGCGGAGGGTCTCACGGGCAGCGTGTTCCAGATGATCTCGCACGGCCTCACGACGGGCGGGCTCTTCCTCCTCGTCGGGATGCTCTACGAGCGTCTCCACACCCGGAACTTCGCGGAGATGGGGGGACTCGCCGGTCCGGCGCCGCGCCTTGCATCGGCGTTCTTCTTCGTCACCCTCGGATCCATCGGGCTTCCCGGCCTCACCGGTTTCGTGGGCGAGTTCCTCATCCTCGCCGGCACGGTGAAGGTGAACGGGCTTGCGGCCGTGGCGGGCGCCTCGGGGCTCGTCTTCGGAGCGTGGTACATGCTGCGGGCGTGGCGCCGGATCTTCTACGGCCCCCTGACCCGCGTCCACGGGGGGTGCTTCCCGGATCTCGACCGGAGGGAGAAGGTGACGATCGGCGCCGTGGCCGCCATGATCCTCCTCCTCGGCCTGTTCCCGACGCCATTCCTCCGCAAGATGGACGGCAGCGTCCGGGCCACGCTCGAGGAATCCGGCGCCCGCCTCACGCTTCTCGGAGCCCGCGACCGATGACGTGGCACGAGCTCGGACTCCTCACGCCGATCCTCGCCCTCGTGACGGCGGCCATCGCCGTGCTGCTCCTGCGGCCGGGGTCGAAGTCGGGATCCAACGCCGCCCCGCCCGCCGTCGCGCTCCTCGGCATCGCCGCATCCTTCGTCTGCGTCCTCGTGCTCAAGGGGCGCCGCGTGCCGGGAGGGGAGACCGCCCTCTCCGGGCACCTCCACGTGGACGGGCTGGCGCTCGTCTCAGCCCTCATCGTCCTCCTCGCCTCCGCCGTCACGATCCTCTTCGCCCAGGCGCGGCTCAAGCTCCGTGGCGCCAACCACGGGGAGTTCTACGCCCTCGTGCCGCTGGCCGCCGCCGGCATGATGATCATGACATCCACGAACCACCTCGTGACCCTCTTCCTCGGACTCGAGGTCATGTCCGTCTCCGTCTATGTCCTCGCGGGATTCCACCGAGACTCGCAGGTCTCCCTCGAGGCGGCGACCAAGTACTTCCTCACCGGGTCCTTCGCCTCGGCGATCATGCTGTTCGGCCTCGCTCTCACCTACGGCGCCGCCGGGCGCCTCGATCTGCCGGGCCTCATGGCGGCGCCGGAGGGGCCTCTCCGAACGGCGGGCCTCGGCCTCCTGCTCACGGGATTCCTCTTCAAGATCGCGGCCGTTCCCTTCCACATGTGGGCCCCTGACGTGTACGAGGGCGCGCCCGCGGCCGTCACGGGCTTCATGGCCACGGCGGTGAAGGCGGCGGCTTTCACGGCTCTCCTTCGCGCCACCTTCCACGGCTTCCTGCCGGCGGGAGGCGCCTTCGAGAGCGTCCTCTTCTGGACGGCCATCGCCACCATGACCGTGGGAAACCTCGCGGCTCTCGCCCAAAGCGGCGTGAAGCGGATGCTCGCCTGGTCGAGCATCGCCCATGCCGGATACCTGCTGGCCGGCGTCGTGGCTCTCCACGGGGACGGCTCGCGCGCCGTCGAGGGCGTCCTCTTCTACCTCCTCGGCTATACCGTCATGAGCCTCGCGGCCTTCGGCATCGTGGGGCTGCTCGAGACGCGCGAGGGCCGAAGCCCCACCTTCGAGGATCTCGCGGGCCTGCGGGGGCGCGAGCCTCTCCTGGCCTTCGCCCTGGCCCTCTCCATGATCTCGCTCGCGGGCCTGCCGCCCACGGCCGGATTCATGGCCAAGTTCAGCCTGTTCGGCGCCGTATTCCACCGGGGCCTCAGCACGGGCGCGGACCGGTTCACGGTCCTGGCCGTCGTGGGCATCCTGAACAGCCTCCTCGCCCTCGTGTACTACCTCCGGGCGCCCATCCAGTCGTACATGAAGCCCGAGTCGGGCTCGGCGGTCCGGGCCCCGGTGCTCTCGGGCGCGGCCCGCCTCGCCCTCGCCGTCACCGTGGGGCTCACGATCTGGCTCGGCCTCGGCCCGCGGATGATCGGGCTTGGCGTCGACAGCGTCCTCGCCGTCGTGCGCGGCGCTTCGGCGATGCGCTGATCCCGGCGGCCTGACGGGCGCGCCGTGGACCCCCTCCGGAACGTGAGCGTCGTCCTCGTGGAACCCCGGACCGCCGGTAACATCGGCTCCGCGGCCCGCGCCATGAAGAACTGCGGCGTCACGGACCTGCGCATCGTCGCGGGCACCCGCGCCCGCGCCGAGGCACGGCGCCTCGCCGTCCATGCGGAGGACGTGCTTGCCGCGGCGCGACGCTTCGCGACGCTTCCGGAGGCCGTGGCCGACGCGGCCGAGATCGTGGGGTTCTCCGCAAGGTCGCACCGCTGGGCGCCGCCGATCGAGTCCTGGCCCGCCGCCGCCGGCGCCGTCCGTGCCGCCGCGCGCAAGGGGCGCGTCGCGCTGATCTTCGGCCGGGAGGACCTCGGGCTTCTCGGGACGGAGGCGCGCCTCGTCACGCGTCTCGTGAAACTACCGGCCGCGGGGGTCTATCCGGTATTCAATGTGGCTCAGGCCGTCCTGCTCGCGTGTCACTCCCTGGCCTTCGGGCCAAAGGCCGCTCCGGGTCCTCTCGGGGCAGGGCCCGGAGAGCGTCCGGACCAGGCTACCCTCGAGTCCCTCATGGCGGCCTTCGCCGCCGCCCTCGAAGCGCTGGGGTACGGAGCCCCCGTCAGGAACAACCGGACGACCCGGATCCTCCTGCGCCTGCGGCGCCAGATGGAGCGGGCCGGGCTCTCGGCCGAGGATATCCAGCTCTGGCGGGGGTTGCTCGCGCGGATCACGGGTCCGCCGGACCGCGGGACCTGAGGGGCGTCGCGGAGCGCGGGCTTGCGTCGTTGCGGGCCGTTGGTTTTGATCTTGCGTGGCCGGCCGGAGCCGCCGGAACCGAGGAGCGAATCGTGGGAAGAAAGATCCGGATCGGATACGGCGGCTATACGATCGTCGCGACGAGCCAGTACCTCATGGTCTGGGGCGTCCTCCTCATCGCCTTCGCGGCGGCGCCGATTCGCGTCACCGTGAAGGACGACCTCGGGAAGGGATCGGCCACCGAGTTCGTCTGGCCCCACACGGCCCTCAAGGGCGACTCCGTCCTCGGCCTCACGGGGGAGCGAGACGTCCTCGCGGCCCGCGGCCTCCTCATCCTCGCTGCGGCGACGGGCGTCATCGGCATCCTGGCCAGCCTCTGCACGCGGGCCGCGGCGCCGAAGTACTTCCTCGGCTTCGTTCTCGGCGGAGCCGCGGTGGCGGCCCTCGTGGTCCTGCACGATCGACTGCCGTCCCTGTCGCGACACTTCGACACGCCTCTCGTCCCGACGTCCATCGGCCTCCTCGGCTTCCTCGTCGCCTGCATAGGGGCCGGACTCCGCATCCGCTGCCCCGGGGCTCTCCTGCCGCCGCTCCTGTCCCTCGCGGGGGCCGCCGGCCTCTCCTGGTACCTCCTCCGGGCGGAGCCGGCCGGCCTCGACGGCTCGAAAACGACCGTCATCGAGACGGCCTTCCGGATGATGAAGGAGAGCGACTGGTACCTGACCTTCCTGCCGCGGGCGGCGCTCATCGCCGTGGCGGGATTCTCCCTGCTCTCTCTCGCGCCTGGCCGGGCCGGGCGTATCTTCTCCGTCTTCGCCCTCATCGGAGCCGTGATCTGGCTCATCGCGGTCCCCGGCGCCGGCGCCTGGAACATCGTCTCCGGCGCGGGCCGCAAGGCCGAGCTCGTGGAGCTCGCCGGCTGGTACGGCCGCGTCATCGGCCTCGTCGTCGTGTTCGCCATGGGCACGATCGGCCTTCTCCGCATCGTGCTGCGGCGGACGCGCCGCGTCCTCGTGGGCGGCGACGCCCTCTCCTACGACCACTTCCGGCAAAAGCTCGAGGAGGTCCACTCGGCGGCCGGCAAGGAGATCGGAAGAGC
>CAYQRN010000083.1:0-18342 GCA_964419995.1 uncultured Planctomycetia bacterium | reverse complement strand
GGTTCATCACGGGCGGCGCCCGCACGAACCGATCCCACACGGCCCGCACCGTCCACGTGGACGCGCGGATCGACGCGTGGACGCAGGAGCTCGCCTTCGACCCCCAGACGTCGGGAGGCCTCCTCATCGCCCTCCCCGCCGCGGAGGCCGACGGCCTCGCGACGGCGCTGCGGTCCGAGGGGCTCGAGGCGACGACCGTCATCGGCGAGGTCCATCCGCGGCGCGACGAGGCCACGGTCGAGTTCGTCGCCTGACGGGGCGATCCTCCCCTCCCCCGCCGGCGCTCACGCCGCCGCGGCGGGATTGATCCGCGCGGGATCGACTCGTAGCCTCCTCCCCGGCACGGGAGCGGATAGGTGCCTGGTGGACCTCCTGGACTTCAAATCCAGCGGGACGGGCAGATAACCCGTCTGGTGGGTTCGATTCCCATGCGCTCCCGCCATTTCGCCCTCCCGGGGAGGAGGCGGCGGCCGGAGATCAGTCGGCCGGACCGATGAGGCGGGCGTGCTCGGCCATCATGCAGCGGTCCATCACGACGGTGAGGCCCGCCGCCCGCGCCGTGGCGGCCGCCGCCTCATGGATCACGCCGGACCAGTGCGGTGCGTCACACATACCGTGACATGTCCCGACGAGGACCAGTTTCACTTGCTCCATCTCGCCGGATCTTCTCGCGCGGGGCTTCGTTGCTCGCCCTCCCCACAACCCATCCAGGGTTGCTTCCGGGCTCGCGCCTCGCCCCACACGAGAATCTCTCGGCGAGTCTGTTCGCATCTGTGTGACGCACCACACTAGAGCCAGACCACGGGCACGCCCTTCGCGATGGCGTCGTCCACGACCTCCGGGACGTGCTCGGGACGGCGGAAGACAGCGGCGGCGTCGAGGGCGCCGGGCACCTCGGCGAGGCTCCCGAACGCGCGGAGGCCCTCCCACGTGTCGAGCCGCGGATTCACGGGCACGATCTCGAAGCCCTCGCGCCGCAGGTAGGCCGCCACCGCGTGGCTCTGCCGCGCGGGATCCGCCGAGATGCCTACGACGGCCACGCGCCGGGCGCCCTTCAGGATCGCGATGAGCTCGTCGTCGCGCACGGCCGGAGGCTCCCTCAGGAGTCCCCGTCCGCGCCCGCGTCGATGAAGCGCGGGATCGTGTCGTTCACGTAGGCGTAGGTGTCGCGGATCGCCCGCGTCACGAAATCGAGATTGTCCGACGTCACCGGAGCCGCCAGCACGGCGACGTTTTCGAGGTAGAGGGACCGCGGATCGTTGTTGAAGGACTCGATCCGGATGTTGTAGACGCTCGCGGGATTGGCGGGATCGCCGAGGACGAGCCGCACTCCGGCGATGCCGAGGGACCGCCCGAGGATCCCGAGCGCCTCGGGCCTGAGCCGGCAGAGGCCCTCGATGAGGAACTGGCGCGAGTCCTTCCCTCCCCGGAGGCTCACGAGGCTCCGGACGACGCACTGCGTCATCGGAAGGACCTTCACGCCGAGCGCGTCGAGGCTCGCCCGGAGGACGGCCTCTGCCTTGTCGCAGAAGTCCTCGAGCGAGATGGGCAGCCACTCATCCTTGATCTGGATGCGGTCGGGAAGGAAGGTCACCGATGCGACGGCGACGATGCCGGCGTGCTCGCCGGTCCCGGGCACCGTCGAGATCTGCGCACCCCCGACCGGAAGCAGGTTGAAGTTGACGTATCCGTCGGCCCGGTCGCGCTGGAGGGAGGCATAGACGCGCTGCAGCACCGCCGTGTCGTGCCGGATGACCGGGTGGACGCAGTCGAGGATGAAGGCGATGGTGCGCGGTTCGAGGAGCATGGCAGGCCAGAGGATACGCGTTTCGCACCCCGCCACCACAGACCCCGGCGGGGAGTTTCGGGCCTGCCCCTGCGTCTGATAGACTTGAGTCGTCGCGAGCGCGCGAACGAACAGTTGGAGGTGGCTCCCCCGATGGCACGACGCCCCCGCGGCGCAGCAGCCCTGCTCGCGGTGCTTCTCGCCCTTCTCGCGGCGGGTTGCGAGCGGACCGACACCGCCTTCCGGGCCGAGTCGGCCGCGGGATCGGGGGATGCCCTCTGCAGGAACGAGGCCCTCGTCATCGGGTTCAACCGGCGGGTCGACGATCGCTACCCCGTGGGGAGCGCGCTCCGGATCACCGGACCGCTTGGCGAGGACGTGCCCTTCGCGGCGGCCGTGGATCCGATCCATCGCAACCGGATCGTCGTGCGCCCCGCGGCCCCCCGCGGCTGGCCGGCCGGCGTTCTGACGGTTGCAATCCCCTTCCCCACCCTCGGGCGGCCCCTGCGCGCCGACGACGGCACGCCGCTCACGGAGCCCTTCCTCCGGACGCTCCGCGTGGCGGACCGCTACTGGGACGCGGGCCGCGACCTCCGCCTCGAGTACGCAAGCCTGCCCCCGGGAACGACGCACGTCCCGCGGGACGCGGCGATCCTGCTCCGCTTCTCCGACGTCATCGACGAGCGAAGCCTCGAGGAGGGCCTCGTCCTCCGGCGCGCCGGCGAGAACCACGCGGTGTCCGCCGCCGGCGGGGCCCGCCTGCGGCCGGATGGCGTCACGCTCGAGATCCGTCCCTTCGCGGATCCCGCCACCTACGCCGGCGGCACGGTCTTCGAGCTCCTCGTCACGGACGCGATCCGCGCCCTGAGCGGCCGCTCGCTCCTCCGCGGCGAATGCCTCCGATTCACGACGCTCCCCGCGGACACGGACGTTCTGACCTTCCGGATCGCGGAGGACGAACACGGCGCCAACGATCTCGCCGATCCCGCCGCCAAGCCGGAACGCGGCCCGCTGCGGCCATCGCTCGCCGTCCCGGAGGTGTCGCGTCAGAGCGACTTCGACTTCCCCGACATCCTCGACCGCCCCCTCGGGCGGACGCCCTCGCGGGTCCAGATCCGGATCCCGCGGGACGAACTCGCCGCGGATGGCGGCCTTCCGGCCGGTCTCCACGGCGGCGGACTCATCACGGGCATCGTCTTCCTCGTCGGTCCCCATGCGCCTCAGGGGATCGAGTTCCCGGGCATCGTCGTTCGCCTCTCCGAGACGGACTCCGGCGCCCCTCTCCGGCCCGAGTTCGGCGCCAACGTCTTCCCCGGCACGCTGCGCCACATGACCCTGGTCCAGGACGGCGCCGACACCGCGACGTTCCGCGTGCGCCCGCTGCCCGACCGCACCTTCGCCATGGAGTTCCGCGATCCCTTCCCGTGGAGCGGGCTCCGGGATCTGCTCATCGACATCGAGAATCCCTTCGGCGGATGGATGCCCGACTACGGCATCCACGAGTCCGTCGACTGGCGCGGCCGCCGCGGCACGGGCTCCGGCAGCACTGTCGAGGGCCGGCCCAACGAGCGGTCCGGAGAGCCCCTCGACTTCCGGTACGCCCTCGCCGCCGTGATCCGCCGGCCGCGAGCTGTCACCACGGAGTGGAGGCCGGCCCCCTTCGCCCGGACGCGCTTCTCCCTCCGTCCCGACGGCATCCGCGGCACGGGTCGGCTCTACGAGGACTTCAACATCGAATTCGAGGGGCGGACCGGCAGCGCCACCACCGGGTGGAAGCGGCAGGTCGAGGAGCTCGAAGGCGCGGCCGAGATCCGCGCCCGGATCGTCTTCGATCCCGGAGCCCGCCCGGACGACGTCGCCATCGAGAGATTCTCGGTCCACTGCGCCCGCTGAGCGCCCCCGGGGAGTTTGGACCACTGGCTATCGTATCGGAGGCTGCAAGCGCCGGCGGGGGTCCCCCGTTGACGCGGTCCTCCCCGACCGGACCTACGTTTCCCGGAGACCTGTGATGATTTCCCTGCGTACTTCCGCGGCGCTCGGGCTCGTCGCGGCGCTGGTCATCGCGGCCAGCGCCCCCGCCGGAGCACAGAACCCGGCCGTCGGCGGCGCACCGGCCTCGGCGCCGGCCCCGGCCATCCCGAAGAGCGTCCCGCCCCTCAGGTTCACCGCGAAGCTACCCGACGGCGTCGTGGCGCGCATCGACGGCAACGCCCTCACGCAGGGCGACCTCATCCGCCAGATGCTGAAGGAGAACCTCTCCCTCATCGCCCAGGCCCTCATCACGGCCAAGATGGCCGAGATCGAGGCCGCCCGGGCCGGCGTGCAGATCACGCCCGAGGCGCTCGACGCGGAGATCGCCGAGATGCTGACGCGCCTCGCTCCGGGCCGATCCGTCGAGGAGGTGACGGCCTCGGGCACCTACAGCCGCCGCGACCTCGAGCGGCAGGCCTGGGTGACGCGCGCCTGGAAGGAGCTCTTCTGGAAGGAGCGCAACATCCCCGAGGACCAGCGCAACACGCCGGCCCAGGCCTTCCTCCTCCAGATCTACATGAAGGGCATCGTCGACAAGTACAAGCGCTACATGCGCGGCGAGGAGCCGGGTCCCCCCGAGGGCGCAGTCGCGTGCCTCGAGTGGACGGTGGACGACCGGACGGAACGGTACGTCGTGACGCCGGAGGAGGCCTGCGACTTCATGTTCGGCCTCCTGAAACCGCGTTCCCTCGAGCAGAGCCTCGACACGCTCATCGACAACGCTCTCTTCGAGCGCGAGATGGCGAAGAAGGGCGTGAAGGTGACGGATCTCGAGATCGAGACCTGGGGCGCGGAGCAGAACGCCAAGTACCAGCCGCCCTTCGGCTGGGCCCAGATCTGCCGCTGGAAGGGCACGACGATCGACCGCGAGAAGGAACGGTACGGCCGGATCCTCGCGTGGAAGCGCGTCAACGACATCGTCGTCCATGACGAGGATCTCGTCGCCTTCCGCAAGGAGCACGAGGACTACTTCCGGAGCCGCTCCGTCAACGTCTCCCACATCCTCATCAAGACCGTGGACGACGTCACCGGCATGCCGAAGGGCGCCGATGCCGACGCGACGGCCCGCGAGAAGTGCGATTCGATCCTCCGCCTGCTCGCCGAAGGCATCGACTTCGACACGCTCGCCGAGCGGTTCACGGAGGACGACGCGACCCGTCCGGCCAAGGGCAAGCTCGGACAGCCGATCAAGAAGTGGGGCGGCGGCTACGACCGGGGATTCCAGACGGCCGCCTACGCGCTCAAGGCCGGCGAGGTCTCGGGCCCCGTGAAGAGCGAGTTCGGGTACCACGTGATCCGCTGCGACAAGGTGAACACGAACGAGACGACGCAGATCAACTTCGATGAGCCCCGCTACCGCGAGTGGATCACCGACGAGTACGAGACCATGAAGATGGAGGCGTGGCTCGCGTCTCTGCGGGCTGCCACGAAGATCGAGAAGTCGCCTCTCTCGGATCTCCTTGCGATCAAGGATCTCACCCTGAGCCCGAAGAAGCAGTAAAGCCCTACTATTCAACATCTTGCAGCGCCGCCGGACGCCAACGGCCTCCGGCGGCTTCGTTTTCGGGGGAATCCCGCGAGGAAGCTCTTGCAGCCGGAAGGCTTGCGGGTGTAGTCTGAAGAGGCCGCATGAGGACCCGCCCCGCCCCCGGTCGATCCGGCGGTCCGCCGCGTTTCGGACCGGTGAGGAGCAGCGCCGCGACGGGGACCGCTTCCGGATACGGCAACGGACGGAGGCCCGACGATGGACATGAGAGGTCTTTCCCTTGAAGACCTCCTCGCCCGCGCAAGAACGGGCGATGCCGATGCTGCCGGCGAGATCCTGCGCCGTCACGAGGACGTCATCATCGCCGTCATCCGGTCCCACCTGCGGGGATCTTCGCGGGCCGTCGTCGATACTCAGGACTTCCTTCAGAGCACGGCCGGCGTGGCGCTCCGCAAGCTCCCCTTCTTCGAGTACCAGGGCGACGTCCCCTTCCGTGTCTGGCTCCGCCGCATCGTCGAGAACAAGCTCCGCCAGCGGCAGCGCGATCTCCTCGCGCGTCCTGCTCTCGACGAGAACGGCTCCGGCGACGCCGGCGGTCCGAGCGCCGCCGTCACCGATCCCGGAACGCACCTCGAGATCGAGGAGGTCCGGAAGCTCGTGGGCGAGGCGCTCACGGATCTGCCGGAGGAGGCCCGCGAGTGCCACAGGCTCCACGCGGAGGACAAGCTCACGTTCGGTGAGATCGCCGAGCACTTCGGCGTGAGCGAGCGCACCGCTCGCCGCCACTTCGCGAAGGTCGAGGCCCGTCTCGCCATGATCGCGCGGGACTATATGGACGAACGTCATGCCGCGCGCTGACGACGCACGCGCAGCCCGGATCCTCGCGGCCCTCGAGGCGCGCATCTACCGGGAAGCCGGCGGAACCGGCGGAAGCCGGCCGTCCACGCCGGGGTCCGTCGCCGGCGAGGTGGAGGCGGCCCTCGCGGCTCGCCGCGCCCTCCGGCGGCGCAAGCGGGGCGAAGCTCTCCGGGCGCGCTTCGTGGGCCCGTGGCGGATCGTCCGCCCCATCGGCCGGGGCGGCATGGGCTCGGTCTTCCTGGCCACGCAGCGCCACGTCGCGGGGCCGCCCGTCGCTCTCAAGCTCCTCGACGGCGCACCCGCCGAGGACGCCGCCCGGCTCGGACGCGAGGTGTCGGCCCTCTCGCGGATCCGCCATCCGAACATCGTGCCCGTGCTGGCTTCCGGCCGGGACGGCGACCGCTCATGGCTCGCCATGGAATTCGTCCCCGGACCCTCCCTCGAGGAGATCCTGAACCGCCCGTACCTCGCGCCGCCGTGGCGGGCGCGGATGGCCTGGTTCTTCGACGTCGCGGAGGCTCTCGATGCCGCCCACCGGGCGGGCATCATCCACCGCGACGTGAAGCCCGGCAACATCCTCGTCGCCGCCGGCGGCCGCGCCCTGCTGGCCGACTTCGGCGTCGCGCGCTTCCAGAGCGACGCAGCGGCGACGCCCGTCGAGTCCGGATCCGCCGAGCCCGGAACTCCGGCGTACATGGCCCCGGAGCAGCTCCTCCCGGGCGTCTACGGAAACGTGGGCGCGCAGACCGATGTCCACGGGCTCGGCATCGTCCTCTATGAGATGCTGGCGGGCCGGAGACCCTTCAGCGGCTCGACGGCCGCGGAGGCCGTCGTCTCGAGAGCCGCGGGGCCGCCGCCGCCGCCTTCGACCTGGAATCCCGAGGTGCCGCCCGATCTCGATGCGGCGGTCCTGCGGGCTCTGGAGCGCCGCCGCGAGGAGCGATTCGGCAGCGTCGCCGCTTTCGCCGGCGCCGTCCGCCGGGCCCTCCGGCCGGCGCGCGCGGGGCAGGCCGCACGCCGGGTCGCGGCAGCGGCGCTGGTGCCGGCGGCGGCTCTGCTCGCGGGTCTCTCATTCCTTCCCGGAAACCCGCGGTCCTCGCCGCAAGCCCGCGCCGAATCCGCGATCGCCTCCTCCGGCGGTCTCGCACCCGCGCGGGGCGCGGCACGGCTGCTCCTCCCCGCGACGGGGCGCGAGAACGTCTCCGGCGGGCATCCGGACGGAGCGCCCGCCCCCGGCGTACCGGATTCCTACGGGCCGGCCGGACGCCAGGGAGCTCTCCTCGGAGCCGCCAGCGGCGCGGGCGCGGCGCCGCCGGATCGCGGCGTCGGAAGCCACGGCGGACCCGGCCGCGACGGCGGATCCGTGCTGCTCGCCGCGAACACCGCCCCCCGGAGCCCCGGCGGCCGTGTGGCCGAAGGGCGCCCCGCGACTCCCGCCCCCGAGCCGCCGGTACCGCCCCGCGCGACGCCGAAGGCCGACGACAGCATCCACGGCGGCGCCCCCCTGCCCCGCGACACCGGCCTCGAAGACCTCTGGTCGCCTCCGATCATCGCCGCCGCAGCTCCGCTCTCGGCCGAGGCGCCGGCGCCGCCGTTCGTCCACGACCCGGGCCGGGCGCTGGCGAACGCCCGCGTCCTGGCCGCGGAAAGCCGCCTGCTCGACGCCCGCGGCACGCTGTCTCCGGTGGTGTCCGAAGGCATCGCCGATGGCGACTCGCTGCTCACCTGGGCGTTCATCCACGATCTCTTCGCGGATCTCCTCGTGGCCACGGGCGACACGACCGACGCCGCAGTGCGCCATTACGTCCGCTCGTCCCAGCTCTTCCTCCTGGCCGGCGGCGGGACGGAGGCCACGTGGATCCTCGACAAGGCGCACGACCGCGGCCTCACGACGGACGACGTGGCGAGGGAGACCTTCTTCTTCCAGCTCTTCGCCCGCTTCTTCCAGTCCCAGCAGAGCGGCGGCTTCGGCCTCGCCGGCAGCGGGACCATGACGCAAACGGAGAGCCTGGCCGCAGGAGCGCCTGAGTAGCGGAGGGTTGCCGCCCGGGGGCGCAACAGGGGGGGCGCGCGCACGACGGCGCAGCGGGGGAATCGGCGGTCCGAAGACGGGCACCGGCACGTCAACGTGTGGCGCGTCCGATCCCTCGCCCGGCGGAGCCACACATGGAACGTCGTTTCGATCATCACGATCGCTGCCGTGTCGCCGCCGTCGCGGCCGTCCTTCTTCCGATTCTCACTGTTTCCGCGGCGCCGGCCCAATCGCTGCTTCTTTCCCTCGAGACCGGCGCCGTGCCGGCCGCCGGCGGTGCGCCCGTCGCAGACGAGGAGATCCTCCTCCTCCCGTCGCCGCTCCAAGGCGGCGCCGTCCGCTTCCTGCCGTCGCGCGCCTGGGAGCCGCTCACCGGCGACGGCAACGGAAACGGTCGCTACGACGACGCGCCCTCCGACGTGGCCGACATGGCCCTCGTTCCCGGCGCGGCCTCGCCGTTCACGATCTTCGACCTCGCCTTCTCCCTCACGGCCAACCGGACCTTCGCCGCCGGCGGAACGGCCCTCGACGGCGACGTCATCCGCCTCGTACCGGGGGGCGGATTCGTCGCCCTCTGGACCGAGACCCAGCTTGCCGCCGCCACCGGCACCTCGGGGATCGACGTGGACGCGGTCCACATCGCGCCCCAGGGCGATCTCATCTTCAGCTTCGCCGAGGATGAGACGACGTCATCGGCGTCCCTCATCGCGGCGAACGGGGGCTCGTCCGTCCTCGACGAGACCACCGTGTTCGTGTTGCCGCCGGGCGCCCTGTCGGCTTCGATCCTCTACACGAAGGACCAGATCGTCGCCATGGCCAACCAGGCCTTCCAGGGCTCCGCCGCCACCGTCGTCGACGTCACCGCCGTGGCCGAAGATCCCCTCGACCCCGCAGCCCATATCCTCGCCCTCGGATCCACGGCCCAGGCCTTCGCCGGGCGCGTCCTCTCGACGCGCAACGGCGGCACGCCGGCGACGCTCCACGGCGTCGCGCTCGACGCGGCGGGCTTCGGCTTCGCGGCGCCGGCCGTCCTCGACGGTCTCGCCCTCGTCCCGGACCGCGCCCCGCCGACCCTCCTCGACGCGCCTGCCGACACGCTCAGCATCCAGGCTGGCATGACGGGGGTCATCCGGGTCATCCAGGGCACGCCGGGCAATCCCGTGCGCCTCGTGGCGGCCCCCGCGACGCTGCCGGCTCCGCAGGTTTCGTCGCTCTCGTTCCCCATGGGTTTCGGCGCCGTCCTCATGGACATCGGACACCACGCCGTCGAGATGTCGCTCCAGGCCGCCCCGTTCCTCCTGCTTCTCGGACCGACGGGCGAGGCGGAGTACGCCTTCGGTACGTCCGGCCTGCCCGCCGGGGCGGCCGTGATGGTGCAGGGCTTCGATCTCGTCACCCTCGAGCTCCTGAGCCCCCTCGTCATCGAGACGATCCCCTGACTCCGGAACGCGGGACGGGGTTTCCGCTACCGCTCCCGCACGAGGCCGACTAACATGGCGCCGGATCTGCCATCCGGGCTTCTGCGGGTCGGCCATGTCGTCACGGGACAGGATGATCGCCGGCGCGGCCGGACTCTTCGTCCTCGCCGCGCTGACCTTCGGGCTCTTCCTCCCGTCGGGGTCGGACCCGGCTCTCCCGCGAACCGACTCCGCGGACGTCGAGGGTCCGGGGAGCCAGCCCGCCGCCGCGTCGAAGCCCCTCGCCACGCCGCCTGGGATCGCGTCCGCGGCGGCGCCCCGACGGGCCGGACCCGAATCCCGGCCAGGTCCGAGGATCTCGGGCCGCGTCACGGATTCCCGGTTTCGCCCGATCCCCGGCGCCGCCCTTCGGATCGAGACCCGCCACCTTCCGGGACGAATCGACCTCGACGGCGCGGTGGGGTTCAGCGCCGAAGCCCTGGCGGGCGACGACGGCCGCTTCGCGGTCCCCGTCCCGGGCCGCGGCCCTTACGGCGTGGAGATCACGGCGCCCGGCTTCGCGCCATGGCTCCAAAGCGACATCGCCGCCGGCGCGGATGTCGAGGTCATCCTGAGGGAAGGAGTCTCTCTCACGGCGGTCGTCCTCGAGCAGGGCGACGAGCGCCCGATCCCCGGCGCCCGGGTCATCGCACGCCGGGATGGGGGCGCCTGGCGCGCGGAGGCCGCGACCGGCGCGGCAGGTTCGGCGGTCCTCATGGGGCTCCCCGCAGGACCGGTGCTCGTCGACATCATGCCCGAGAGCCATGAGCCGCCCGCGACGGTCACGCTCGAACTCGCGGAAGGACCGAATCGCCGCACCTGGCGTCTCACCCCCGGAAAGTCCATCGCGGGACTCGCCATCGACGGTTCGACGAGACAACCCCTGCCCGACGCCGATGTCGTCGCCGCGGACCGGCAGACCCGGACCGACGCCAGCGGGTCCTTCGCCATCACGGGATTGTCGGCCGACTCCGTCACGGTGAACGTCCGGAAGGACGGCTGGATCCCCGTAACTCGCGTAGTCAACCTGGCCGGCGCCCGGCGGGAAGCGGCGACGGGCCCTATCGTCCTCCAGCGCGGCCGCGAGATCTCCGGAACCGTGAAGACCCGCGAGGGGCTTCCGGTGCCGGGCGCCCGCGTGGCGCTCTGCCGGGAACCCGCGCGAAGCGGCGTCGACACGAAGGCGGCGCGCCCCGTCATCGCCGAGTGCGCGAGTCCCGTCATGACGGATGCCGAGGGACGCTTCGTCATCGCCGGCGTGTCCCCGGTTCCAGCAGAGGACTACCGGTACGCCGTCCGCGCCACGAGCCTCGAGGCCGGCGAGGGAGTCGCCCGGGGGATCCGGATCGGATCCGAGGACGATCGCCGGAGCATCGATGTCGTCATCGAGCCCTGGCAGGCCCTCGAGGGGACCGTACGAACGGAGGGCGGCGAGCCGGTCAAGGGCGCCCGCGTCGTCATGCAGCACGCGGGCGGGATCGTCGGAGCCACGCCGGCGCCCGGCGGCGTGACGACCGACGCCGGGGGGCGGTTCGTCTTCTCCTCGGTGGCGAGGGGGCCGGCCTACATCGAGGCGCGGGCGGAGGGATTCGTCACCGCGGGCGCGTCGGTCAGCGTCCCGCACTCGGCGGAATCCGCCGTCACGATCGTTCTTTCGGCGGGAAGGACGTACCATGGCCTCGTCGAGGACGACGCCGGGCGCCCCGTTCCCGATGCCATGATCCGGCTCGCGATGCGCGACCGGTCCTTCACGGGCGCGTCGGCCAGCGACGGATCCTGGCGGGTCGAGGGCGTGACGGAAGGCTCCGTCGACGCGGCGGCGACCCGGGACGGCTACGGCCCCGCGCTCCATCGGAACGTGCTTTCCGAGGACGGCCGCATCGACTTCGTCCTCGAGCGGGGCGGCGAGGTCCGCGGCGTCGTGCGCGACGACCTCACCGGCGAACCCGTGCGGCGATTCCGCATCGTGGCGGCTCCCGTACCGGCCGAAGGCGAATCGCCCGAGCGGCGGCGCAGGCGGCCACAGCAGGTCCATCGGACCGTGCACACGGACACGGGCACCTTCGCGTTCACACTGCCCCGAGGCACGTACCGCCTCACGGTGGACACCGAGCGACACGTCCCGTGGGCGCTCGACGCGATCGCCGTCGCACCCGATGCGCCCGCGGAGGAGATCCGCGTCTCGCTGGTCCCCGGAGGATCCGTGGAGGGGCGCGTGACCGACGGCGCCGGCCAGGGGCTGTCGGGCTGCCTCGTCATCGTCACGCCCCTCGGCGCGACGACCAGCGGGGCGCGCCCCGCGCAGGCATGGACGGCCATGGACGGGTACTACCTGGTCCGGGGGCTTCCACCGGGCGTTTTCGCGCTCCGGATCGAGAACGACATGGCCGTCCTTGCGGCGGATCGCCGCTTCGAAAGCCGCCCGGGGCTCGAACTCATCCTCGACGTTTCCGTCCCGGCGACGGGCTCGCTCCGGCTCACCGTGACCGCCGGCCGTCGCGCCGCGAGTCCTGTCCTGGTATCGCTCTTCGCCGAGGACGGCACGGCAGCCCTGGCACGGAAGGACAGGAAACCCGGTGCGGGCGCCGCCACGGCGGAGACGCCGTGCCTCAGTCTGAAGCCGGGCGAGACGCGGCGGATCCTCGGTCTTCCGGCGGGCCGCTACCGGCTCGAGGCGCACGCCGCCGGCATGGCGCCCTTCGTTCGCTGGATCCGTATCGACGGCGGACGCGAGACGCATATCGCGGCCGATCTGCAACCCCTCGCTTCCGGTCGCTGACCCTGCGACGGACTGTACCGGGTTGCGGGCGGCGGATGACATCGGCAGACTGATTCCGTGACGCGCGTCATCGCTCTTCTCCTCGTGCTGGCTGCGGCCGCGGGGGGCCTCTGGCTCTTCGCGAGGCAGGGGCTCTTCAAGGAGATAGCCCGCGACGACGCGCCGATGACCGAGGGAGAAGCAGCCCGGGCCCGCGACCGGGGCGACCGGTTCCGGGAGCCCGAGAGCGCGCCGGAGAGCCGCGTCCCGCCCTCCCCCGTGACCTACGATCGCACGCGCCGGACCCCGTGCCTCGCCGTCTTCGACGAAGCCGCCGGCGGCTATCTGGCGGCTTTCTACGGCGACGGCTACACCGTCCTGCGGCTCCGGGAAGGCGGCCCGATGGCGGGGTACGTCGCCGGCCTCATCGGGCGGAACCGGCTCCACAGTCTCTTCGAGGACCTGCTCGTCCTCGGCCTTCGCGGCGCCTTGCCCGCGGGAACGGGAGCCCTTCGCGTCGACGCCCGATTCGACGGGCGGAGCGTCTCGTTCCGCACGAGCCCGGCCGGCCCTGCGGCGGCGCCGGAGACGCCGGCCGCGCGGATCGCGGCCCGTCTTCTCGCGGAGGCCCCGGGCATCGGATTCGCCCCCTGGCGACCGCCGTGGGTCGGCGTCCGCGCCGTGTCCGCCCCCGGATCGAAACCGGTGCAGCCCTGGCCGGACGAGATCCCTCCGCCATCGGCCCTCGCGACGGCGGAACAGCAGATCCGCCGGGACGTGCTCATAGGCCGGCTCCTCGCCCTCGACACGTCGGCTCCCTTCGCACACGCCGAGGGGGCGTTCTTCCTCCGGCTCCGCGTTCCGATGCCCCATGAGTGAGACGCCGGGAACTCTCCTTCGGAGGGCGGCCTTCGCCCTCGGCGCGATCCTCGTCGTCAGCACCGCGGCGAGCCTCGATCCCGACCCCCGCGGCCTCGGGACGCATGAACAGATGGGCCTCGACCCCTGCGGGTTCTACCTGTCCACGGGACGCCCGTGCTTCTCGTGCGGCATGACGACGGCCTTCGCCAGCATGGCCTCCCTGCGGCCGCTCGACGCCCTCGCCGCCAACCCCCTCGGAGCGGTCCTCTTCTGCATCGTCGCCGCCATCCCACTCTGGCTCCTCCACGCGACCTTCACCGGGGCAAGTCCTCTCCGGATCTTCTATGGTCGCGGCCGGGGCTTCATCCTCCCCGGGTTCCTCATCCTCCTCGCCCTGTCGTGGCTCTGGAAACTCTGGACCGCCCCGAGCCCGTGAAGGCCCCCGCGCGCCACGCTACCGCCTGCGCTGCGGCTCCATGGACTCGATGATCCGGAGATAGGAGTCGTAGCGGAACGGTGCGATCCGGCCCGCCTCGAACGCGTCGCGGACCGCGCAGCCCGGTTCCTCGGTGTGGAGGCAGCCCCGCATCCGGCACCCGTCCACGAAGGGGGCCATGTCCCGGAAGAACACGGACACGTCCTCCCGGAGGAGCCCCGCGATCCCGAACTCCCGGACGCCGGGCGTGTCCACGATGTCCCCGCCGCCCGGAAGGGATCGCATCTCCGACGCCGTCGTCGTGTGCTGCCCCTTCCCGGACCATCCGCTCACGGGCTGCGTCCGGATCGCGAGAGAGGGATCGATGGCCATGAGGAGCGCGCTCTTCCCGACGCCCGACGCGCCGACGACGAGGGATGTCCGGCCGCGGAGGTGCGCCGCGAGCTCGGGAACGCCCTGTCCGGACAGCGCGCAGGTCCGGAGCACGGGATAGCCGAGGCCGGCGTAGACGTCGAGCTCGGCCGGGGGGGCCTCGCCGGCGGCGAGGAGATCGCACTTGTTGAGGACGATGATGCCCTCCGAGCCCGCCCGCTCCACGGCCACGAGGATGCGGTCGATGACACGGGCGTTGAAGGGCGGCTCGCGGCAGGCCGCCACGACGACGACGGCATCCACGTTGGCGGCGATGGCTTGCTCGCGCCGCGTCGAGGGGTCGGGTCGCGAGAAGACGTTGCGCCGGGGGAGGACTTCCGTGATGGCGGGCTCCCCTCGGGCCGCCGGAACGACGCGGACGCGATCGCCCACGGCCACCGGCGACGCGAAGCGCCCATGTTCCTTGAAGAGGCGCCCGCGGAGCGGGACGCCGAGCAGGTCGCCGTCGATCCGGAGGCGGCACGACTTGGAGTCGACGCGCACGACGATGGCGACCCGCTCCCCGGCCGCGGGGGCGTCGGGTCCGCCCGTCGACTCAGTCATGGTGCACGGCGAGCAGGATGACGCCGAAGACGACGAGGACGGCGCCCGAGAGCCTGAGGAGCGCGATCTCGACACGGTGCTCGCGGAGCCGCCCGAGGAGCGCCACGCTCCGCGACAGGAGCTTCATGAGGATGGCCAGCGCGACGACCGAGACGAATCCGTACACGAGGAACACGGCGAGGCTCCGGAACACGCCGCCCGCGTTCACGGCGTAGACCGCCGCCGTGAAGTTGCTGTAGCAGGGCAGGATCATGTTGAAGAAGCCGAGGAGGAGGAGTCCGGCGACCATGCCGAACTTCATGAACGCGCGCGGATTGTGCCGGCTGTGCCCGCAGGCGCCGGCGCACTCGCCATGCACGTGGCCGAAGTGCATCCAGTCGGGCCGCACGAGGAACCCGATCCCGAAGGCCAGGACGACGACGCCCGAGAGGCGGAGCGTGAGCTCCCGGGCCTCCGCGGGGATGCGGTCGCCAAGGATGCCGAGGAGCAGGCCCATCGTGGCGCTGCCGAGGAGCTTCCCGATGCCGAAGAGGAGGACGACGACGCCGGGGCTCAGCCTCCCGCGGCCGAGCACGAAGGGCAGGAGCATGGGCCACGAGTGCTCGCAGGGGATGACGGCATGGAGCGCGCCCCACGGCACGACGGCGAGGCACGCCGCGAGTCCCGGATCGAGTGCGTCGATGGCGATGAACGCCGTGAGAAGAGCCATGGGCAGCGCGGCATCCCGGCGTCGAGAGCGGTTCCGGATCCTCCGGCGGAGGGCGGAAGCCGCACGGGGCCCGCGAGGTCTCCGGGGACCGCACGGCTGCGGATGTTAGGAGCGCCGGAGCGCCGCTTCAAACACCGCCGGGGTTTCCGGCCGGCGCCGCCGGTGGTAACGTGCCCGATCGAGGCCAGGGGTCGCCGCCGCCATGACATTCTCGCCGACGCCGGAGATCCTCGAGGACTTCCGCCGGGGCCGCCCCATCGTGCTCGTGGACGACGAGGACCGCGAGAATGAGGGGGATCTGGTCGTCGCCGCCGAGTTCGTGACGCCGGACCTCGTCAACTTCATGCTGCGCGAGGCTCGCGGCGAGCTCTGCGTGGCGCTGCACCCCGACATCTGCGACCGCCTCCAGCTCGGCCTCCAGGCCCATGACGGCCGCAACCGCTTCGGCACGGCCTTCACCGTCACGGTGGACGCAGCCAGCGGCGTCACGACGGGCGTCTCCGCCGCGGACAGGGCCGCGACGATCCGCAGGCTCGCCGATCCGCTCGCGACCTCCGCGGACTTCGTCCGCCCCGGACACATCCATCCCCTCCGCGCCCGGCGGGGCGGCGTGCTCGTCCGCCCGGGACAGACGGAAGGCAGCGTCGACCTCGCCCTCCTGGCGGGCACCATGCCCGCCGCCGTCATCATCGAGATCCTCCGGGAGGACGGGACCATGGCCCGCCTGCCGGACCTCGAAGCCTTCTGCGCGCGGCATCGGATCCCCCTCACGTCGGTCGCCGACCTCATCGAGCACCGCCGCCGCAACGAGAGACTCGTCACGCGGGTCGGAAGCTGCCGCTACCCCACGCGCTACGGCCTCTTCGACCTCCACCTCTACGCCTCGCCCTACGACACGGACGAGCACGTCGCGCTCGTCCGGGGGATTTCCGTCCCATCCGACGGCTCCCCGGCTCCGCCCATCGAAGAGCCCATCCCCGGGCGCGTCCACTCCGAGTGCCTGACCGGCGACGCCCTCGGAAGCCATCGCTGCGACTGTGGCGACCAGAAGGAACTCGCGCTCCGGCGCCTCGGCGCCGAGCCCCGGGGCTTCTTCCTCTACATGAGGCAGGAGGGGCGCGGCATCGGACTCCGCAACAAGGTGGCCGCCTACGGCCTTCAGGACCAGGGGCTCGACACCGTCGAGGCCAACCGCCGGCTCGGCTTCAAGGCCGATCTCCGGAACTACGGGACAGGGGCGCAGATCCTCTACGACCTCGGCATCCGCCGCCTCCGCCTCATGACGAACAACCCGACGAAGCGCACGGCCCTCTCGGGCTACGGGCTCGAGATCGTCGAGAGGATACCCCTCGTCACCCCCCCGAACGAGGACAACGCCAAGTACCTTCTGACGAAGAAGAACAAGATGGGGCATCTCCTTTAGCTCCAGTCACTTGTGATTTGGACCGACCTTCCGCGCCGGCGCCCGGGAGCGGGGCGCCGGAATAGCCGGCGGAAGGCGCCGTCGAAGATGTGTTGACCGGACACGTCGGAGACGGGCTTGACCCTGGCCATCGGTGAAGCGACGCAGCGGACGGGCATGCGGACCTGCGACGACGAAGAACACCGCCCGGGCGCCGCTGCGTCCCGGAAGTCCCCCCGTCCGGATCCGCCCGGCCCGTTCGGGATCTCCTCCGGCGCGGACGCCCGCCCCGACGCGGAGCAGGACGCCTCGGACGTGCGCGCGGCCATCGCCGGCGACGCGACCGCGTTCCGCCGGCTCGTCGAGCGCTACGCCGGCCGCATCCTCGCGGTCATCGGCCAGCTCATCTCCGACCGCGGCGAAGCCGAGGACGTGACCCAGGAGGTCTTCTTCAAGGTCTACCGCAAGCTGGGCTCGTTCCGCCAGGAGTCATCCTTCTACACCTGGCTCTACCGAGTCGCCATCAACGCTGCCACGGATCGCAGGAAGCGCCGGCGGCGCGACACGCTCCATTGCGGCGACGAGGCCGCCCGCCTCGCCGTCTCCGAGACCGCGGCGCCCTCCGACGACCCCCTCGGCCGCGAGGAGCTCGCGCGGGAGATTCGCGCCGCCGTCGCCGACCTCCCCGACAAGTACAGGACGATCCTGCTTCTCCGCGAGTTCGACGGCCTCGCCTACGAGGACATCGCGACCGCGCTCGGCTGCTCGCTCGGAACGGTCGAGTCGCGGCTGTTCCGCGCTCGCGCCCGCCTCCGCGAGAAGATCGCACGCCGCCTGAGGACCTGACGACCATGGACTGCACCCGTTTCGAACGGCTCCACGACCTCCAGCTCGACGGGCGGCTCGCCGCCGCGGACGCCGCCCGCCTCGAGGAGCACGTCGCCCGCTGCCGCGCCTGCGCGGGCCGCCGGGAACTCGATCTCAGGATCCGATCGGCCCTCGCGCCGGAAGCCGGCGGCTTCGGACCGCCCGCTCCGGGCGCCCTCGTCGATCGGATCGCGGCGGCGTGCAGACCCTCCGGCTCCGCCTCCCCCGCCGGCGCCCTGCCCTTCTCCCGCCGGAGCTTCGCCCTCGCGGCGTCGCTCCTCATCGCCGTCCTCGGGGCGGCCGGCGGCTGGCTCGCCGGACGGGCCGGAGGCCGCGTGGCCGCGGCCACCGGCCTCGAGCTCGACGCCGTGGACCGCACCCTCGGCCTCACGGACGTCCAGCGGCGGGAGTTCGAATCGCTGATCCGCGGGTTCGAGGCGCGCCGCGAGGCCCTGCGGCGCGAGATCGAGCCGCGCCTGCGCGCCGTCGACGACGAGGAGCGGGCCTCCCTCTGGCGCCTCCTCACGGAGGACCAGCGCGCCCGTCTCGAGAGCCACGACCCCGCCCTCGCCCGTCAGCTCCGCGAGGGCGCCGAACGTCTCGCGGACCGGCCCCGATGACCCATGGCCCGGACGACTCAGGCATGCCGACCGCGCCCGGCTCGTCTTCGTGAATCATCCGGGT
>CAYQRN010000082.1:0-18592 GCA_964419995.1 uncultured Planctomycetia bacterium | reverse complement strand
ACGGGACCGGCGCTGGCCTTCGGAATCCTCGCGGGGCTCACGAGCGTGGCGCGCACGGGGGCCGCCGTCTTCCTGACGGGACCCGTGCTCGTGGCCATCGCGGCCATCCGGTGGCTTCCGGCGGGCGCGCGCCGCGCCGCGGTGGTTCGCGGGGCGATCGCGGTTCTCATCGCCGGGCTGATCGCCGCCAGCTACCACGTGCCCAACGCGCGGTCCATCCTGGCCTACTTCCGGTCGGTCACGTACGGAGCAAAGGCGGCGGAGTACGCCGCGGGAGGGTCCTTCTCCCTCGAGAACGCGACCCACCTCCTTCACCGCACCGTCCTGGATGGACCGGGACTACCCCTCGCGGCCGTCGCTCTCCTCGCGACGTGCGCCGTCCTTGCGTTCCGGGGCCCGCGGGTCGTGTTCTCGCGGCGGGCCGCCGTTCCGGCGGCCGCCGCCGCTGCCACTTTCATCGTCGCCCTCGCCGGCGCCCAGCGGACGGGCGGTCGCTTCCTCTACCCGCTTCTCCCGCTCCTCGCGATGTGGATCGCGCGCTCCGTGACACTGCTGCCGTGGAGGGCGGCGCGCCGCGGCGCCGGCCTTCTCGCGACGATCCTCGCGCTCCATCCGGCGGTCGTCCTCACGTTTCCGCCGCGGACCGAGGGGCCCATCGTCGACGGCCGCGGCGTCGTACCAGGCGTTGCTCTCTGGAACCACCGCGACTGGTTCCTCGGACTCGCGGCGGCGACCGGCATGGAGAGACCGGATCAGGATCTGGGCGTCCCCGGGACCGTGGACCGAATCGCCGCTCTGCCCGGGCCGGACGACCGGCATGTCTTCGTCGCGTCGGATCACCCCTTCTTCCAGATCAACGCGCTGCGGCTCGAGGCGGAGCGGCGCGGCCTCCGCTTCACCTTCGGGAATGCGCCGTCGCTCCGGGAGGCCGCCGGAAGCGACTGGCTTCGCCGCTTCCGGGAGGACTTCCTCGGCGCCCACGTCGTCGTGGCGAGGACCGGTGGCGGAAACTACCGTACGGATCTCGACTACGCGCCGGCCGTCGCCGATGCCGTGGCGGCGGCCGGCGGCCTCTTCGTGGCCGCGGGGTCTCCCGTCGTGCTGGAGGACGGATCCGCGGTCCGACTGTGGCGCCGACGGCCCGGGATCGAGCGCGTGAGCTCGAGGCCCGCGGAGCACGTGCCCGTGGACGCGGCCTTCACCGGGAGAACGGGCCGCGTCCGGCTTCAGGGCGTCTCCTTCCACCGAGGAGCCGGGGGCGCCGCCGTATCCCTCTGTTTCGCGACGGGGGATGCCGGCGGGCTGCCTCCCGTCTTCGTGCATCTTCTCGACGGAGTCGTCATCGTCCGGAGCGTGATCCTCCCGGCCCTCGGACCGGAGGAGGCCCCCGCCGGCTCTGTCATGGCCGTGAGGGCGGAGTTCGATGGACCGGCCTTCGAGAGGCCCGCCGCGATGGGCCTCCGCGTGGCCTGCGGCCTTCTCGACGGCGCGACCGAGCGGTTCTCAGTTCGAGCTCCCGCCCTGCCCGTGGATGACGGCGCCACGCGCGTACACGTGCTCGATCTGCGGCGGGATGCCGCGGATCCAGCGGCCTGGCGCGTGCCTTTCACCCCGCCACGGTGAGGATCCCGTTGTTAAGCTGGGATCGATGCCCGATCCGCTCGACATTCCAGCGCTTCTCGCCGGACGCGCCGGCGAGGCCCACGACCTCTTCCGCGAGCACGTCAACCCGACGCTCGCGAAGGTGCTGAGGACCATCGGGTTCGACCGCGTCTGGATGCGGGGCGAAGGCCCCTACCTCTTCGACGTGGAGGGCCGGAAGTACCTCGACTTCCTCGCGGGTTTCGGCGTCTTCAATGTGGGCCGCAACCATCCCGCCATCCGGGAGGCCCTCTCGTCATTCCTCGGCGCGTCCTATCCCGCGTTCGTCCAGATGGATGCGCCGCTCCTGCAGGGCCTTCTCGCGGAGGAGCTGAAGCGCCGCGTTCCGGCGGCGCTCTCGAAGGTCTACTTCACGAACTCGGGTTCCGAGGGCATCGAGACGGCGCTCAAGTTCGCCCGATGCCGGACGGGGCGGCACCGGATCCTGTACGTGGATCACGGGTTCCACGGCACGACGATCGGGGCGCTCTCCGTGAACGGCGACGAGCACTTCCGGGAGGGCTTCGCGCCCTTCGTCGAGGGCTCCGAGCCCGTGCCCATGAACGACGTCGAGGCCCTCCGGGCCGCGTTCGCCCGCGGCGACGTGGCCGGCCTCGTCCTCGAGCCGGTCCAGGGGAAGGGCGTGTACGTGGCCGGGAACACGTTCCTTCGGGAGGCAGAGAGCCTCTGCCGCGGGAACGGGGCGGTCCTCATCATCGATGAGGTCCAGTGCGGCCTCGGCCGCACGGGGGATCTCTTCGCCTTCCAGCCGTCGGGCATCGTCCCCGACATCCTCGTCCTCTCGAAGGCTCTCTCGGGCGGCTACGTCCCCGTGGCGGCCGTCCTCATGCGCGAGGATATCTACGAGGCCGTCTTCTCGCGCCTCGACCGCTGCATCGTCCACGGGACGACCTTCGGGCAGGGCGGCCTGTCCATGGTGGCCGGTCTCGCGACGCTCCGAGTCCTCGAGACCGAGGGCCTCGTGGAAAACGCCCGCGCCATGGGCGCGCGCCTCATGGAGGGTCTCCGCGGGATGCAGGAGCGTTTCCAGTTCCTCCGGGACATACGCGGCCGCGGCCTCATGATCGGCATCGAATTCGGCCCGCCGCGATCCGTCCTCCTCAAGGTGAACTGGGCCGCCCTCCAGAAGATGACCGTGGGCCTCTTCGCCCAGGCCGTCGTCATGCGCCTCGCGGACAACCACGGCATCCTGACCCAGGTGGCCGGCCACAACATGGAGGTCGTGAAGCTCCTGCCGAGCTGCGTGATCTCGGAGGCGGACGTCCGGTGGTTCCTCGAGGCCTTCGAGGAAACGATGGAAGCCTGTCACCGGTTTCCGGGACCCGTCTGGCAGGTGCTCGGCAAGCTGGCCAAGCTCTCCATGACGCGCCGCGCCCGTGAGACGGCGCCGACCCCATGACGGGGGCCGGGGCGGCCTGACGCCGTCGAATTCATGGGGGAGCGGATCCTCATCCGACTGGCCGCCGTGACGACGCGTCGTCCTCGCGCCGTCCTCGCCGTCGCCCTCGCCCTCACCGCGATCTCCGTCGTTCTCGCGACGACGCGGCTTCGCCTCAACGCCAACACCGACGATCTCATGGGCCGGGACCGCGCGTACTACCGGGAGTACCGCCGGTTCCTCGATGACTTCGGTGATCTCGAGCATCTCTGGATCGTCGTCGAGACCGACGGCGACGTGCCCCGGGCGCAGCGTTTCGCCGGGCGCCTCCGGGAGCGGCTCCTGGCCCTGCCTCCCGGTCTTCTCCGGGAGGTCACCGCCTGGTTCGACACGGCCGGGCTCGAATCCCGTTTCGGCCCGGCCCTCATGCCGCCGGAGGATCTCGCGGCCCTGCCCGAGCTCGTGGGGACGGCCCGGGCCTCCACGGGGGGCGCCGACTTCATCGAACGTACGGCGGAGCGCCTGGCCGCGGCGCGGCGGGCGCGGGACGAGACGCGGGCCCGCGGGGCCGTGGCCTGCCTCGAGGCCGCCGCGGGCGTGGCCGGGGTGGAGGTGCCTCCGGCGCCGGGGCGGTCGTCGGACCGCGGCCGGAGCTTCATGGTCTCCGCCAACGGTCGCGTGCTCCTCGTCGCCCTCATGCCCGAGAAGGACTACTCGAAGCTCGACGGCATCGCCGCAGCCATCGTGGCGGTCCGCCGCGAGCTTGCCGCGGCTCTCAGGGATTTCCCGGGCCTTCGCGCCGGGCTCACCGGGCGCCCGGTCCTCGAAGCCGACGAGATGGCGACCACGAGTGCCGACACGAGCCTCGCGAGCGTCGTGGCTTTCGTGGCCGTCGGGATCCTCTTCGTCCTCGGGATGCGCTCGGTCATGGGGCCGGCCCTCGCCATGGCCTCGCTGCTCATGAGCCTGTCCTGGACCTTCGCCTTCGCGGCGCTCGTGCTCGGGGAACTCAACCTCCTGTCCATCGTCTTCGCCCCGATCCTCGTGGGAAACGGCATCGATTTCGCGATCCACCTCCTCGTCCGCCATCGTGAATACCGCGCGGCCGGACACTCCGTCGAGGAGGCCGCGGTGCTGGCCATCACGCGGTCGGGCGGCGGGACGGCCACGGCGGCCGTCACCGTGGCGGCGGCTTTCTTCACGGCGGCGTTCACGGGCTTCCGCGGCCTCGCGCACCTCGGGATCATCTCCGGCGCCGGCATCCTCCTCTGCCTCGCGGGCGCGCTCACCGTGTTTCCGGCGATGCTCGTCCTTGCCGAGCGCGCCGTTCCCGGCCGGCTGCGGGGAGGCGTGAAGGCTCCTCTCTCCATCCCGGGCCTCGCCGGGCTCTGGCGGCGCCCGCGGCTCGTGGGCGCGGCGGCGGTGCTGATTTCGGCGACCGCCCTGGCGGGAGCCGGCTCCGTGGGATTCAGCTCGAACCTCCTCGATCTCCAGGCGACGGGGCTCGATTCCGTGCACTGGGAGCGGCGGCTCTCCGAAGTCTCGGATGAGTCCACATGGTTCGCGGCCATGAGGGCGCGGAGCCTCGGGGATCTCCGGGATCTCGAGACGCGCGTCCGGGCGCTGCCCAGTGTCGGCAAGGTCGAGAGCGTGCTCGATGTCCTGCCGAGGGACGGGGACGCGGTGCTGGCCGGCCTCGCGGAGCTCCGGGGCGCGATGTCCCGGCCGGAGGCGGCGGTGATGCCGTCGGCGGACTCCGCGTCCGCCGTCTCGAGGCTCACGGAGGAGCTCCGGTCCTTTCTCTCGGCCTTCGGAAGCTACATGAAGCCGGAGGAGTCGCGGCATCTCGGCCGGATCGGATCGGGACTCGAGGCGGCGTCGAGGCGGCTGCAGGCCTCCGACCCCGCCGCCCGGACCGCGGCGCCGGCGGAGATGGACGGGCGGTTCACCGCGCTCCGGGAGGAACTTTCGGCCCTTCCGGCGCCGGACCGGCTGCCGGGGCCCGAGGACCTGCCCGCCGCCCTCCGCGAGCGCTTCGTCGCGAACGGCACGTTCCTCCTCCGCGTCCTGCCGCGACACGACATCTGGCAGGAGGCCGAGATGGAGCGCTTCGTGGCGGAGATCCGCTCGGTCGATGGAGCGGTGACGGGCGTTCCCATCACGGTCCACGACTCCGTTCTCGACATGCGCGGCGCCTTCCACCGCGCGGCCCTCTACGCTCTCGTCGCCAACATCCTGTTCACGGTCGCCACGTTCCGGTCCGTGCGGCTCGGCCTCCTCACGCTCCTGCCCCTCGTCCTCGGCTTCGTCTGGATGCTCGGGCTCATGGGGATCCTCGGCCTTCACTGGAACCTGGCCAACTTCTTCGCGGTCCCCATCGTCATCGGCCTCGGGATCGACAACGGCGTCCACATCGTGGAACGGATCCGCGAGGAGCGCGGGTCGCTCGAGTCGGGGCTCACGACGGTCTCGGGCGTCGTGTTTTCGTCGCTCAACAACGCCGTGGGCTTCGGCTCGCTTCTCCTCGCGGCGCATCGCGGTCTCCGGAGCCTCGGTGGCGTCATGGCGCTGGGCGCGCTGACCTGCCTTCTGGCGGCGGTAATCGTCCTCCCCGCCCTCTGCGCCGTGCTCCGTCGCCTCCGGAGCTTCGCTGCGGAGATCGGGGCGGGCGGAACGCTTCCCGGCGATCCGCCGCGCGGGTAGCATGCGGTGCCGATGACGGTCAGCCTCGCATCGTCGCGCGCGTTCTGCCGGGATGTCACCCGCAGGGCGGCCACCAGCTTCTACTGGCCATCCCTCCTCCTGCCCCGGCCGCGGCGTCAGGCCCTCCACGCCGTCTACGCGTTCATGCGTCTCGTCGACGACGTCGCCGACGACGGCGGCGCGGGAGAACCCTCGCTTGCCCTCGCCGCGTGGGAGGACCGGCTCCGCGCGGCCCTCGAAGGCCAGAATGGCGCTCATCCGGTCCTGCCGGCGCTCCTCGACGCCGTGACCACGTACCGGATCTCCCCGGATCTGCTGTTCGAACTCATCCGCGGCGCAGGAATGGACCTCACGCGGAACCGCTACGACACGTTCGCCGATCTCGCTGTCTACTGCCGGCGGGTGGCTTCGGTCGTCGGTCTCGTCTGCGTCCGGATCTTCGGCTGCGCGGATCCCGCGGGCGACGTGCCCGCGGAGGCCCTCGGCATGGCTTTCCAGCTCACGAACATCCTCCGGGACGTGGGGGAGGACGCCGGTCGCGGGAGGATCTACATCCCCCTCGAGGACTGCCGCCGCTTCAGCGTGCGCGAGGAGGACATCCTCGCGAGGCGCCGCTCGTCCGGGTTCGACGCCCTCATGGCCTTCGAGGCGGACCGCGCAAGGTCCTTCTTCGAGGAGGGGGAGGCCGTCCTTCCCCTCGTGCCGCGACGCACGCGGCCCTGTCTTGCCGCCATGCGGGACATCTACCGGACCCTCCTCGAAGCCGTTGCTGCGTCGGGTTTCGATGTCCTGACCCGGCGCGTGACCGTTCCCACGACCCGCCGTTTCCTCCTGGCCCTCCGGGCCATCGTCGTCCCGGGGGGATCCGGACCCCGGTGAGATAGGATCGGGGGGCCTCGGAGGATCTGCCATGGCGCTCCGTCACATCCTGATCCCGCTGGTCGGCTTCACCGCCGTTGCCCCGGCGCAGATGGCCCCCGGCGACGTTCTTTCGAACCTCTCCCTGAGTTTCGTCTCGTCGCCGGTTCCCCTCGCGGCCGAGGATCTCGGAGGCCGCGGGATCGTGTTCTTCCTCTTCGCAACGGAGAACGAGGCGTCGGTGCCCCAGGCGAAGGTCATCGGCGGGAGGGTCGCCGAGTGGCTCGGGCAGGGGCTCGTCACCGTGGGGCTCTCGGGGGACGCGGATCCGGCCCTCAAGGCCTGGCTCGCGGCCCATCCGCTTCCGTTTCCGGTGGCCCGGGACGGAGGACGACGGCTCGAGCGCGAGTTCGGCGTCAGGGTGCTGCCCGCCGCCGTCGTGCTGGACGCCCGCCGCCGCCTCGTCTACGCGGGCCACTCGGGGAACATTCCGCCCGAGGCCCTGGCCGCCGCCTCGGCCACGGCCCTCCGTGTCGACTTCCTCGCCTTCCCGGCGCCGCTCCGGCCCGTCCGTGAGATGCTCCAGAGGAGCCAGTACGCCCGGGCGCGCCGGAAAATGGAGGACATGCTCGCGAAGCCGGACGCGAAGCCCGAGGCCCGGGCTCCGGGGGAAGCCCTGCTTTCCGCCATCGCGTCGCTCGCCGACCACGCCCTCGACCCCCTGGCCGCCCTCGAGGAGGCGAAGGACTACGCCGCCGCGGCGCGGGAGCTCGACTTCGTGAAGTCGGCCTTCGAGGGATTTCCCGTGGCGGAGGAGGCGGCGAAGCGGCGACAGCGCTATGGGGCCGATCCCCTCATCCGCGCCGAGATGGACGCCGGGATCGCCCTCGATGCCGTCATCGAGGGGACCGTGCGCAAGCGGCGGTTCCGGGAGGCCGTGGCCCGCTTCGAGCAGTTCGCGGCGAAGTACCCGGGCTCCCGTGCGGCGGCGAAGGCCCTCGACATGGCTGCCCGGATCCGGGCCGACGGCCGCTACGACATGAGCCCCGACTGCGGCGAGTGCCGGCGTCTCAATTTCGCCTGCGAGCCGTGCAAGGCGGCGGCCCGGGAGGAGGCCAGGCGGGCGAAGCAGGGCCGGACGCCCTGACGGAGCGGCGATCAGAGAGCCGTGATGCCGCCGTCGAGGGCGAGGCCGTGGCCCGTGATGAACGACGCCTCGTCGCTGGCGAGGAAGAGGGCTGCGGAGGCGAAATCTTCGGGGCGGCCGAGGCGTCGCAGGGGATAGCGCGCGGCCATCTCGCGCTCGCGGGCCGCGGGATCGGGCGCGGAGTCGATGAGGTGGCTGTTGAGCGGCGTCCGGATGAAGGCGGGGAGGATTGCGTTGACGCGGATGCCGTCCGGGCCGTGGCGGACCGCGAGGGACCGCGTGAGGCCGAGGAGGCCGGCCTTGGCCGCGCCGTAGGCCGGCGTGGCTCCGGCGGCGCCGTGGAGGGCGAGGTAGGACGACGTATTCAGGATGACGCCGCGACGCCGCGCGATCATGGCCGGGAGGACCGCACGCGCCATCAGGAATGCGCCGGTGAGGCTCGTGTCCACGACGCCGGCCCACTCCTCGGGGGACGTCTCGGTGACGGCGCCCCGGTGGATCGTGCCGGCGTTGTTGAGGAGGACGTCCGGGGGGCCGACGCGCGACTCCACGTCCGCCACGGCCCGGGTCACGTCGCCTGCGCGGCGGACGTCGGCGGTCACGATCTCCGCGGCGAGGCCGTCCGCCGCGAGCGCCGACCGGGCGCGGTCGAGCCTGTCCGCATCGCGGGCGAGGAGGACCACTCTCGCGCCGCGGGCTGCGAAGAGCCGGGCGGCCGCGAGGCCGAGGCCGGAGGATCCGCCCGTGATCATCGCGATCTTCTTGTCGAGCCGGAACACGCGGGGCATTGTAGTCGCGTCGGACGGCTTCCGAAGGACCGCAGGACATGACGCCCTGGACTTTCGAACGCGTGACGGGGGAATTCGGCGAGGACGTCCTCCGTCGGATCGTCTCGGAGATCAACGATCTCATGTGCGGTTTCGCCGGTCACGGGGTGCCCGTGAACCGGCTCGGCGTGCCTGCGGACGTGTGGGCCCGCCTCATGAAGCGGGGCGGCGCCACGGACGAGGGCATCGCGCGGGCCATGGCGGGGAAGGCGCCGGACCGGGCGGAGATCCGCGGCCCCTTCAATCCCTGGACGATCGGGACGATCCACGGGATCACGGCCGAGAAGGGGGGGCCGCTCACGGCCGGGGAGGTCTCCGATCTCATCGAGCGGAGCCTCAGGGCGAAGGAACTCCTGAAGTAGACCCCGGCTCCGCCGTCGCGGCGCCGGATTCGGGGCGCACGCCCGCGGCGACGATGCGGGCATCGAGGATGGACTGGAGCCAGTTCTGCGCGCGGCGCACGACGTCCGCCGCCAGGGCGGGATTCACGCCCTCCGGGACGACGCAGAGGAAGGCCAGCTCCCGCGTGCGGTCCGTCACGGACTCCCGCATCTCCAGCGCGGTGGGGCCGCCGAGCCATCCGCGGTCGTCGCGGAAGAGGAGCGCGCCGTGCAGCGTCGCGGACCCCACGCCGGGCACGCGGAGCGACGAGACGCCGGCCACCTCGAGGCGGACCCGGCCCTCGATCCCGCTGCGGTCGTGGACCTGGCAGGGGAGGCGGTAGAAGAGGGAAAGGAGGCGGGTGACGTCGATGGCGTCATTGGTCACGGGGAACGGCTGGCGGTCCGCGATGCGCCGCGCGAGGTTCTCGCAGGCGAGTCCGTGATCGTCGGCGTTCTCCCCGAGCGCGGTCATGAGGGCGCCGAAGGCCTCGAACTCGCGGACGGGCGCCCCGGAGGCGGCGCGGAGGACGTCCTCGGCGGCCCGGGGGACGACCCGGCGGCGCAGGGCGTCGAGGCCGGAGTGGCCGCAGCCCACGCGGCGGACGTCGGCCTCCACGAAGGCGATGCGGGTCTCCGGAGAGACCTCCCGGATCTCGGCGGCGATCTCGTAGTCCACGGGGCAGGGTAACCCGGATGATGCACGAAGACGAGCCGCGGCTCGGCATTCGTGGATTGTCCGGGTCAGCCGGAAGGTGGTCGAGCTGAAGCGCTTCGGGAACGGCCGGGGGGCGTCGGCGGGGGCCGGCGGGCGCCCCTGCCAGACGGTGTCCCCCGCTTCCGCTTGAGTCCGCGAGGCGGCGCGGCTAACTTCGCCATCCGCTCAGGGATCCCATCCGCCATGAAAGAGAAGATCCACCCCAAGTACGTCGACTGCGCCGTGACCTGCGGCTGCGGGAGCACGTTCAGGACGCGCTCGACGAGGCCCGCGATCAACGTCGAGATCTGCTCCGCGTGCCATCCCTTCTACACGGGCAAGCAGAAGCTCGTCGACACGGCCGGCCGCGTCGAGAAGTTCAACAAGCGCTACGGCCGGGGCCGCGCCGACGCCCCGACGTCCGCGTCCTGACATCCTCGGCGTCGGACGGCGGCGGGGCTCGGCCTGCGCCGCGGCGTCCCCGGTGAGCGCGTGCTCTTCGAACATCTCGAACCTCTCCACCGGCGCTTCCAGGAACTGAACGCGCTCATCTCCGATCCGGCGGTCATCGCCGATCCGGAGCGTCTCAAGGCGTGCCTCCGGGAGCGGGGGAGCCTCGAGAAGAAGGCTGCCCTCTACGAAGAGTGGCGGCGGATCGCCCGGGAGCTCGCCGAGGCGCGCGCCGGCGCCGGGGACGAGTCCGATCCCGAGATGCGCGAGCTCTTCCGCTCCGAGACCGTCCGACTCGAAGCTGCGGCGGAGGCCCTCGAGGTCCGTGTCCGCGACCTCCTCGTCGCCGATGATCCCGATGCCGGCAGGAACGTCATCCTCGAGGTCCGGGCGGGAACCGGGGGCGACGAGGCCAGCCTCTTCGCGGCGGACCTCCTCCGGATGTACACGCGCTACGCGGAGGACCGCGGCTGGGACGTGGAGCTCATCGATGAATCGCGCTCCGAGGTGGGAGGCTTCCGCGAGGTCACGGTGAGGATCTCCGGTCCCGACGTCTTCCGGCGCCTGCGCTTCGAGAGCGGGGGGCACCGGGTCCAGCGCGTCCCGGCCACCGAGACCCAGGGGCGCATCCACACCTCCGCCGCCACCGTGGCCGTGCTGCCCGAGGCCACGGAGGTCGATGTCGATCTCCGTGACGCCGACATCGAGTTCCAGACGATGCGGTCGTCGGGGCCGGGCGGCCAGAACGTCAACAAGGTGAGTTCCGCGGTCCGCCTCACGCACCGCCCTTCGGGCCTCGTCGTGACGTGCCAGGAGGACCGATCCCAGCACAAGAACCGCGCCCGGGCGCTCATGCTCCTCCGCACGCGGCTCTATGATCAGCGGGTGCGGGAGGAGGCGAAGCGCCGGAGCGAATTGCGGCGAAGCCAGATCGGCTCGGGCGACCGGAGCGAGCGCATCCGGACCTACAACTTTCCCCAGAGCCGGGTCACGGACCACCGCCTCAACCTCTCTCTCCATAACCTCGAGTCCATCCTCGACGGAAACATCGATCCTCTCATCGATCCGATGATCGAGATCGAGAAGCAGGAACGGCTCCGCGCCCTCGCCGACGGCGCAAAGGCGCCCGGGCGGCCGGCTCCGTGACGGCGCCGGAGCCCGGCGACGCGCCCCTCACGCTCCTCGAGGCCGTGCGACGGGCCGCGGACTTCCTCGGTCGGCGCGGCGTCGGCAACGCGCGCCTCGAGGCTGAGATCCTGCTCGCGCACGTCCGCTCCACGGACAGGCTGCAGGTCTATCTCGCCTTCGAGGACATCCTCCTCGAGCCGGAACGTACGGCGTACCGGCAGCTCGTGCTCGAGCGAGCCTCGGGGCGGCCCGTGGCCTACCTGACGGGCCGCCGGGAGTTCTACTCCCGGGGCTTCGCCGTGGACGGACGGGTTCTCGTGCCGCGTCCCGAGACGGAGCATCTCGTGGATGAGGCGCTCCGTCACTGCCGCGGTCGGGACGGGCCGAGGGTCCTCGATCTAGGCGTCGGATCCGGGGCCATCCTCGTCACCCTCGCCGCCGAGCTCGGGAGCGGTGTCTTCGTGGGCACCGACGTGAGCGCGGACGCGCTGGCCGTGGCGGCGGACAACGCGCAGCGTCTCGCGCCCGGCGCGGACGTGCGCCTTCTCGAGGGGGATCTCTACGGTCCGCTCGGGACCGGCCGGGAGCTGCCGGGCGCGTTCGACGTCATCATCTCGAACCCCCCGTACATTCCCGCAGCCGAGATCGACTCGCTTCCGTGCGACGTGAAGGACTTCGAGCCTCGCCGGGCCCTCGACTCCGGAGCCGATCCCTTCACGTTCCACCGCCGGATCCTCGCCGAGGGCCGGAGTCGGATCGCCGCCGAGGGAGCGTTCATCCTCGAGCTGCCGGGGCGCCGCGATGCCGTCCTCGAGGAACTGGCCCGGGTCATCGATCCTCCGGTCGCGGTGAGGGTCGTCCGGGACTGGGCGGGACTCGATCGGGTCCTCGTGCTGAGCCGCGCCGCCAACCCGCGGTCCTGAGGCCGCGCGGACGGCGACTCAGGTGCGGACCGCCGCGGGACGGCGCCGGCGCTTCCGCGCGAGGGAGCGGGCGACAAAGCGGGAGAGGGTCTCCGTATCTTCGGCACTGAGGCCGAGAAAGGAGATTCCAAGCTCGAAGGTCCCGGCGCGCCGGGCGCCGGACGGCCGGCACCAGATCACCGCGCCTTCGATGTCGAGGGTCGTCCCCCGGGTCGGAGAGTCGCGGAGCTCGATGCGGGCCCGGACCCGGGTCCAGGGATGGAGCGCGGTCCGCGCGAGGACGCAGGCGCCGCTTCTCGAGAGGTTGGTCACGACGGCGGGCTCGCCGGGGGCCTCGCCGAGGAGCATGGCCGGGAGCCGCGAACCGGCTCTCGGGGACGCTCGACGTTCGCCGGTCGGTCGGGTTTGGGCCATGGTGCGTCGCGGGCCTCCGCCGGGTAGAATGCCGGCCTTGGACGAGCCACGTTACCGGGACGGGCGCCGCGCCCGCCCGAGTGTCATGGGCGTGCCGTCGTCTCGTGGATCGGACGGCTGGCGCCGGAACTTGAGATCTCGCGCGGAAGCAGGGACGGGAAGGAGCATTTCGTGGCGAACTTCAACAAGGTCATCCTCATGGGCAATCTGACGAGCGATCCCGAGACACGGTATCTCCCGTCGGGAACGCCTGTGGCCGAGTTCCGCCTCGCCGTGAACCGCACCTTCGTCACGGCCTCCGGCGAGAAGCGCGACGAGACCTGCTTCATCGACTGCTCGGTCATGGGCAAGCGAGCGGAGGTCGTGCAGAACTACTTCCGGAAGGGGCGCCCCGTCTTCGTTGAGGGGCGGCTCGAGTATCAGCAGTGGCAGACTCCGGACGGACAGAAGCGCTCGAAGCACCGCGTCGCGGTGGAGGACTTCCAGTTCATCGGGCCGGCCCCCGCGGGGGCCGGGCGCCCGGAGGGCGCTCCGCCGCCGGCCGGTGCTCCGGTGGCAGGGCCGAGGGGGCCGCAGCGGAGGGAGGCGCCGGGCGAGGCGGCTCGCGGCGGCTACAACCCTGCGGACGACGACCTCTCGATGGGACCCGCGGCCGGCGCCGAAGAAGTCCCCTTCTGACATCAGGCAGCCCGTCCCCGAGACAGGCGGCGTCACGAGCACGAGCGGGGTGGCGGTCGGAGGCTCCGGTTGTGGATCCGGCGTACCGGAGTCCGGATCAAGGGGCGACGGGCGGGCCGTCACGCCGATCCGAACGGTCGTCGTCCTATCGCAAGGCTTTTGTCCATATCATTTTGTGGCGATCCGCCATCCCGACCGGCACCATCTCGGATTCGGTGGGAGACCCTGTTGCCAAGAAATCGCGCGGTGGTCTAAAATGAGGACGTGCCGCCGGACGCAGGTCCGGTCTGGCCGAGAGCGCTGCGAATGATCGAGCGGGCCGGACGACCTTTGACGTTCGCCCCCTGCCTGTCTCGCTGGAGCCCGGGATGACGTTGGGGCGCAGAGCCCTCGCCCTCATTCTGACCCCGTCGGGGTTCCTCCTTGGCGTCTGGCTCTATCTCCACGCGACGAGAGAGTTCCTCGCCGGGGACGGCCCGGAGATCTCGACGGGGGTGCCGGGCGAGGTGGGCTCCCGGCGGGGTGCGGCGCAGCGCGGCGCGTCCGCCGACGCTCCACCCCCGGCCGAGGGATGCCGCACCGCCGAGGGCGGGAGGATTCTCCGGTCGCGACCGTCGCGTATCGGCGGCAGGGTCCGAAAGGTCGACGGAACTCCAGTCGCCGGGGCGAGGATCGACGCCGTGTGCTACGACGCCGTCTTCCTCGGATCGTCCCGTACGGGACGCATCGCCATCCCGGAGGGAGACGCAGTGGTCTCCGCCGATGCCTCCGGAGCCTTCGCCATGGAGGTCCCGCCGGGACGGTCCTACGAGCTCCTCGTGTCGGCCCCGGGATTGGCGCGGCGACGCATCGGCCGCGCGCTTCCCGATCGGTTCGAGGATGTCGTCCTGCACGATCCGGTCCGGATCGAGGGGATCGTGGAGGAGGAGGGCACCGGCCGAAGGGTGTCCGGCGCCGAGGTGACGGTCACGGATGACGCGGGCGAGCAGACCGCCGTGAGCGCGGCGGATGGCTCGTTCCTGTTCGAAGAGGCGAACCCGCCGTCGGTTCTCATCGATGTCCGGCATCGGGACTATGAGGCCGTATCCCAGCGCATCTACACGGTCGATCAAGGCGATCCCATCTACAGGATCGCTGTCCGGCGCGGATCGACCGTCACGGCCCGTGCCGTGAGCGAGGAGACAGGTCTTCCCGTGGAGGACGCTGTCTTCGATCTTTCGGACCGGATCAGCGGCCGTCTCTATGCGCGGAGCGTCCCGGCGCCCCGGGGCCTCTTCTCCCGGGGAGGTCTGGCCGCGGGCCGCGAGTACGTGGTCGCTGCCGCGCGGCCGGGCGGCCCGGCGGTCTTCGGCGTCGTTCGGCCGGAGGTGAACTGCGATCCAGTCATCGAGCTCTGCCTTCCGGATACCTGGGTGCTCTCGGGGTCCGTCCGCTCCACTGCGGGAGAGCCCCTGGCAGGGGTCATCCTCTTCGTCGAGGCCGCGGGCGTCTCCAACGCTCCGGCGGCCGTGGAATCGCACAGAGGCGAGACGGCGGTCAACGGCAGCTTTCGCGTGCCGGGGCTCAATCCTCACCAGGTCTACACGGTGACGGCCTGGCACGAGTCGTCCGCGCTCAAGATCGTTGCTGGCGTCGACCGCGCAAGCTACGGCGCCGGCATGGACATCATCCTCGCCCGCCCCGCCGTGATCCAGGGAATCGTTCTCGACGCCTCGGGACGCCCCGTCGCGGGTGCTCTCGTCATCGTCCAGACGCCCTACGCCACGGCCAACACCGGCGGGCGACTCTTCACGTTCACGGACGGAGGCGGTTGCTACGCCTTTCGGAATGTCCCCGCCGGTCTCGTGAGCGTCCTCGTCGCGGAACCGCAGCTCGGGACGACATCCGCGGTGCAGGTCGACGCGCAACCCGATGTCGTCACCCCGGACCTCGCCTTCCAATTCGACTCGCTGCTTCCGCAGTAGCGCCGGCGGCTGCCGGCTCGATGTCCCCCAACCCCGTGTTTCGTAGGATGGGGGCGCCCCCTGGATCGGTGCGCATCGGCCATGGCTGGAACCGTCCGTGACGACTCGCCGGGAATCGACAGCGACAGGCGCCGTCCGCCGCGCCCTTTGCCGACTCATCGCGCGGTACTACCTGCGCAAGCCTGATCTCGAGGGCTTTCTCGCGCTGCGTTTCCCGGGGTTGCGCGCCCTCGGGGTCGCCGCCCTGAACGAGCTTGCGTACCGGACGCGGGGGCTCGTGGGCTACCGCCTCACGGCCGTGAACTTCGAGAGCACGAACCGCTGCAACCTCCGGTGCGTCATGTGCCCGGTCAACAGGGATATGAAGCGGCCACGAACCGACATGCCCATCGACGTCTTCCGGTCCGCCGTGGACGGTGCCGGGCCCATCGACGTCGCCCTGCTCTTCCAGTGGGGCGAACCGTTCCTCCTTCCGGACATCTTCGAGCGGATCCGCCACGCGGCCTCCCGGGGGATCCGGGTCATGCTCACGACCAACGGGACCCTCCTCGACGAGGACCTCTGCCGGCGCATCTGCCGCGCGCCCATCGAGCGGCTCACCTTCTCCGTGGATGGCCTCGAGGAGACGCACGCGGCGATCCGCGGCCAGCCTCTCGCTTCGCTCCTCGAAGCCATCGGCCGGCTCGCGCGGATCCGGGACGAGAGCGGCTCGCCTCTCAGGATCGACGTGAACGCCACGCTCTGGGAGCGGAACGATGCCGAAGCCCGGGCCCTCCGGGAGCGTCTCGAGCCCCTCGTGGACCGCGTCCAGTTCATTCCGCGCTTCGCCGACGGGCGGCGAACCCGTCCCTGCCGGGAGCTCTGGCGCGGCTCGGCCGTGGTCCTGAGCAACGGAGACGTCGTGCCCTGCTGCCGGGACAGCGAGGGCGAACTCCGCGTGGGCAACATCCGCGAGGCGCCCCTCGCCGCGATCTGGCGGGGCAAGGCCATGCAAGGGCTCCGGGCCGCACACGCGCGGCGGGAATTCCCGCCGCTCTGTGCCCGTTGCGCCGAGTTTTCCTCCGCCCTGGCCTCGCCCCGTTTCGGTTGATCGGACGGACCATGGGCGTCCGGCGCCAGTACCTCGCGCTCCTCCGCGATCGCCTGAGGACCTTCGATCTCGCCTTCCTCGCGCGAGCCGGCCTCCGCCTCCTCGCGACGCCGGTCGGCACTGCCCTCGGTCGGCCCCTCGGAGGCCCCGTCTTCGCCACATCGGTCGTGAACTACCGATGCAATCTCCGGTGCGCGTTCTGCCGGGCGTGGCGCTCGGCGGACGGACCGCGACCCGGCCGGCTCCTCTCGGCCGTGGAGCGCGCCGAGGTGTACCGCGACATGCGGCGGATCGGCGCGCTTGGCGTGGGCTTTACCGGCGGAGAGCCGCTGCTGCACGAAGGGATCCTCGGCGACCTCCGCGCTGCCCGCGGCGCCGGCCTCGTCACTCACCTCAACACCAACGGCACGCTCGTGACCCCGGCCGTCGCCGGCGAGCTCGTCAGGGTCGGCCTCGAATCCGTCAACGTCTCCGTGGACGGCGCCGATGCGGAGGAGCATGACCGGATCCGCGGCAGGGCCGGAGCCTTCGAAGGGGCGGCGGCCGGCCTCGCGCACCTCCGAGAGGCGCGGGGACGCGCCCGCAAGCCCCGGCTCACCGCCGTGGCGGTCCTCTCCTCCGGGCGCGCGGGTCGCATCGGAGAACTCCTCCGGACGCTCGGCTCGCTTCCCGTGGACGGCGTCGGGTTCCTGCCGGAGCATCGCTTCGGCCCGGACGGCGCCGGCAATGGCGGCGGCGCCGGCGACGCGGACGCCATGGTCCGGGAGATCCTCTCGGCGCGGCGGGCCGGTCTCGCGGTCGACAACTCGACCGGCTACGTGCGGCTCTTCCCCGCAGCTCTTGCGGGCCGCGAGAGCCCGCTCCGCTGCCACGCCGGCGTGGCCCACGTCGTCGTGGACCCCGCGGGCGACATCTACCCCTGCCTTCCCTGGAACGAGGAGGGACGGGCCGTGGGCAATGTCCGGGAGACGCCGCTCCGGGCCTTCTGGGGGTCGCCGGCGCACCGGAGCGCCGTCGAGCTGACGGCGGCGTGCCGTCGCTGCTTCTGGAACTGCCACACCGAGCTCAATCTCCTTCTCAGGGCCGGGAGCCGCCCGTGGCCGGCGTGAGGGTCCTCGGTTTCAACAGTTCGCACGACGCGTGCGCCGTCCTCGTGGAAGGAGGGCGCGTCGCGGCCGCCGTGGAGGAGGAGCGCCTCACCCGGGTGAAGCACCAGTCGGGCTTCCCGGCGCGCGCGATCCGCTGGATCCTCGAGGAACGCGGACTCACCGCGGCCGATCTGTCTGCCGTGGCCTACGTGTGGAACCCGGCGAGGGGGCTTCTCCGGTTCGCGTGGCACGTCGCCCGGCATCTGCCGGGGTCCCTCGCCTACCTCCGGAGCCACCCCGGCACCTGGCGGTCCATCGTCGGCATGCGGAAGACCCTGCGGCGGGACTTCGGTTTCCGCGGCCCCTTCGTCTTCGTCGATCATCATCTCTGCCATGCCGCCTCGAGCTTCTACGCCTCTCCCTTCAGCAGCGCCGCGATCCTCACGCTCGACGGGACGGGCGAATGGGAGACGACTCTGCTCGCGCGGGGGCGGGAGGGCGCCATCGAGCGACTCGGCGCCGTGGGCTATCCCCACTCGCTCGGGAAGGTCTACGAGGCCGTGACGCAGTTCCTCGGCTTCCGGCCCATGTCGGGGGAGGGGAGGGTCATGGGGCTTGCCGGGCACGGCGAGCCGCGTTTCATCGACCTCTTCCGGGAGATCGTCCGGGAGACCCGCGGCGGCTACCGCGTCGACACGTCCTTCTTCCGCTATCATCTGGGCGCCGACGTCAAGTTCTCGCCGGGGCTCGAGCGGGTCCTCGGCCCTCCGCGGGATGAGGGGGCGGAGATCACGGATCGGCACCGGGACATCGCGGCCTCCCTCCAGCTCCGCCTCGAGGAAGTGGCGCTGCTCCTCGCGCGCCGCCTTCGCGCCCGGACGGGGGAGGACGATCTTTGCGTGGCCGGCGGCGTGGGTTTCAACAGCGTCATGAACGGGCGTCTCGTACGCGAGAGCGGCTTCCGCCGCGTTTTCATCACTCCGGCGGCCAATGACTCGGGCGCTGCCCTGGGCGCCGCCCTCGCCGTGGCCTTCAGGAACCTCGGTGTCCGGGAGCGCGTGGCCCTCCGCTCCGCCGCCCTCGGCCCCGCCTTCGAAGAGTCCGCCATCGAGGCGGCGCTGCGGTCCGCCGCCGTTCCGTTCCGGCGCTCCGCGGACGCGCCCCGCGAGGCAGCCGGGATGCTCGCGCGGGGACTCATCATCGGG
>CAYQRN010000081.1:0-18629 GCA_964419995.1 uncultured Planctomycetia bacterium | reverse complement strand
GGGAGCTGGTCGGGGTCGCCGACGAAGAGGATGCGGGTGCCGGGCCGGAGAGCGCGGAGGAGATGGAGGCAGAGCGGCATCTCGAGCATCGAGGCCTCGTCGATGATGATGCCGTCCACGGGCAGCGGAGCCTCCTCGTCGTGGCCGAAGGTGCCCTCGCGCGGCTGGAAGCGGAGGAGGCGGTGGAGGGTGGACGCGGGACGGCCTGCGGCCTCGGAGAGCCGGCGTGCCGCCCGCCCCGTCGGGCAGGCCAGGGCCATGCGGAGACCGGCGCGCTCCCAGGCCTGCGCCACGGCACCGAGGACCGTGGTCTTCCCCACGCCGGGGCCGCCCGTGAGGATCGCCACGGACTCGCCGAGGAGGGCGTCCACGGCCCGCGCCTGCTCTTCGGAGAGCTCCGGCTGGCCGGGCCCCGCCCGCCGTGACAGGCGGGGCGAGCCCTTCGGCCGGGCCGCGGCCAGGGCGAGGAGGCGTGCGGCCACCTCGCGTTCCGCGGCGAGAAGGAACGGGAGGCAGATCACGGGGCCATCGGACCCGGAGCCGGGGGAGGCGATGCGGAGGATCGACCGCCGGGCCAGCCCCTCGTCGCAGGCGGAGACCACGGCTGCACGGGGCACGTCGAGGAGGCCGGCTGTCCGGTCGAGGAGCTCGTCCTCGCCGAGGTGAAGGTGGCCGGCCTCGAGGCCCTCGGCGAGGCCGTGGGTGAGGGCGGCGGCGAGGCGTCGCGGGGAGAGGGGATCGGCGCCGAGGACGAGGGCGACGCGGTCCGCCGTGGGAAACCCGATGCCGTCCACGGTCGTGGCGAGTTCCCAGGGATCGCGGCGGATCTTCTCCGGTGCATCGAGACCGAAGCGCGCGAGGACGCGGGCCTGGAGGGCCGGTCCGAGGCCCGCCCGCTGGAGGAAGAGGGCCACGTCGCGGGCAGCCCGGTTGCTCCGCCAGAAGTCCGTGAGACGCCGGGCCTTCGCCTTCCCGACGCCCCGCACCGCGGCGACGCGGTCGGGCTCTTCCTCGAGGACGCGGAAAGTATCCTGCCCGAAGGCCGAGATGATCCGGTCCACCGTTGCGGGGCCGACCCCCTTGACGCGCCCGTGCGAGAGCCACCCTCGGAGGGCTTCCAGAGTGTCGGGCGTCAGGACCTCGCCGGTGCGAAACTCGAACCGCTGTCCGAAGCGCGGATGGAGGACGGACGATCCCGTGAGTCGCACGGTGTCGCCCTCGGCCACGGCCGGAAGAGGCCCGGCCGCCGTGAAATCGCGTCCGTCCGGCGGAGCGACGCGCAGCACGGACCAGCCGGTGCTCTCGTTGCGGAAGACGACCCGTTCCACGAGCCCCTGGAGGGTCACCTGTTCGGATTCAGGTCCGGTCCGTTCGGCCACGACCAGAGACTAACAGGCATCCGGCGGCGACGCCTCACGCCTTGCCGGTCCCGGTGCGTCGCATAGGCTCCTCCGGATGTCCAGGATCCTCCGTGTCATCACGCGCCTCAATATCGGCGGCCCGAGCGTCCACGTCCGGGTCCTCGATCGGGGTCTCCGCGGCCGGGGCCACGAAGTCCTCCTCGCTCGGGGGCCCGGCGTCGCCGCCGAGGGGATCGACGACCGCTACGACGGCCCGACGCACCTCCTGCCGCGGCTCCGGCGCGCCGGTTCGCCCCTCGACGACCTCCGGACGGTGGGCGAGCTCCTGACGCTCATCCGTGAGTTCCGCGCCGACATCCTCCACAGCCACCAGGCACGTGCCGGAGGCGCAGCCCGCCTCGCGGCCGCGCTGCACCGCGGCGTGCCGGTGGTCCACACGTTCCACGGGACCGTCTTCGAGGGACATTTCGGTCCCCTCGGGTCGGCGCTCGCGCGGCGCCTCGAGGCGTGCCTCGCCGCCGTGTCGTCGATCCTGGTCGTGCAGAGTCCGCGGCAGGCGGATCAGGTTCGCGCCGCGCTGGGCGCGGGGGCCGGTCGGCGCATCGTCATCATCTCGCCGGCCGTGGACATCGCAGAGCTCGACCGCGTCGCTCTGCCACGGGACGAGGTGCGTCGCGGTCTCGGCCTCCGGGAGGAGGATTTCGCGCTCGGGTGGATCGGGCGGATGGCACCCGTGAAGCAGGTGGCGCTCCTCCCGGACCTGCTCGAGGCCCTTCGGGAACTCCGCCCCGTCGCGGTGATCGCCGGCGACGGCCCGGGACGGGACGACCTCATCCGGCGCACGTCCGCCGGCGCGGCGTCGATCCGCTGGCTCGGGTTCCGGCGGGACATCGGGGCCATCCTGCGGGGTCTCGATGCCGTCGTGATGACCTCGAAGAGCGAGGGGACGCCTCTCACCCTCATCGAGGCTCAGTGCGCCGGCTGCCCCGTGGCGGCCTTCGACGTGGGAGGCGTGCGGGATGTCGTCCATCCCGAGCTTGCTCGCCATCTGGCGCCCGCTGGCGCGACGGCGGCTCTGGCGTCCGCAGTGAGGGAGATCGCGGCGAGGCGCTGGGGGAGCGCGGATGCGGCGGAGGTGTCCCGATGGGCCCGCGTCCGGTTCGATCCGGAGCGGCTGGCCTCCGAAATGGAAGCGCTCTACGCCGGCATCGTCCGGCGGCGGTGAAAGCTCAGCCTTCGACGCCGCGGAGCTGCGCGGCGATGAACTGGCGGATCATGTTCTGCGCCGCCTCGTCGCGCCAGCCGATCCACCAGAACTCGAGGCCGATGTCATGCCGGGCGCCCGACGGATCGCAGCGGACGACGCGTCCGAGAGCGATGACGGAAGTGGGGAACCCGGGGAGGTCCACCTCGATGGCCAGCATGGTTCCCGGGGCGATGGGATCCGTCGAGTCGAAGCAGATCCCGCCCCCGCTGATGTTCTTCATCATTCCGGAGTTCTGGGCGAGATTCCGGAAGGCCGGCTCGTTGCCGACCGTCTTGAAGCGGAGCCTGCAGTTTCCGGCGACCCGCGGGAAGCTGCGGTTCTCGCTCAGCGTGTCGGATGTCTTCGGCATGACGCCTCGAGGGCAGGTGACGGGGCGGGGGACTCTGATCCATCCTTCGGACGGCAGGTGGCGATTCTTGAGCCTTTCGTGACGCACCTCCGGTACGCCGGAGGGCCGTCCTTTCTGCCGAAGGCCGAAAGGAGAATAATGGGGCCGGTCGGACAGGCCGGTTGCCGCTGCGGCCTCCGTTCCAGGGCCAGCCCGGAGCAGGGGCCTGGCCCGGTCCGGGCTGCCGGAATCCGCTCTTGACTCCCGTCAGCCGGACGACCGATCGGAGCTTATCGACACGCCGTTCGTTGAGGACAGGGACGTTTCGCCCGACGCCCGGGCCGGACGCCCCCCACCCGGCGCGGCCCCCGTGGGGCCCTGGAGGTCCATCGAGACATGGAGAAAGCGATCGTCATCATCCTCCTCCTCGCCCTCGTGATCGTGGGGTATGTCGCCTTCACGGGCGGGTTCGGGGACGGGGATCCGGTTTCGGAACCGCCGCGGGAGGATTCGCGGGAGTCCCGCCGCGCGCCGGAAAGCGCCTCGCCGGCGACGGCTCCGGTGGCCGACCCCCTGGCGCGGTTCCGGGAGGACCGGTCCGACCCCGTTGGTCTCGCCGGGGCGCCCGACCAGATCAGCGGCACCGTGCGGACGGCGACGGGCGCGCCTGTCGCAGGCGCCACGGTCCAGATCGTCACCTACCAGTTCATTCGCGGCAAGCTCCCCCCGGACTTCGAGGAGATCATCGACGCGACCCGGGAGACGGACGCTTCCGGGCGCTACGAGTTCCGCGGGCTCGAGGTGGCGACGCCGCCCCGGCGCCTCGTGCTGCGTTGCCTGGCCACGGGCTACATCACCCAGATCAAGGACCAGGTGGCCGTCGGGATGTTCGCCGATTTCACGCTGAAACCGGGAGCGGCCCTGCGCGGGCGCATCCTCGACGCCGACACCGGCAAGGCTGTCCCGAAGGCGAAGATCAAGGGGTACTACCGGACGGATCCGGCGGTGACCAACGTGAGTCAGATCTTCCGCTGGACGGAGCTCGCCTGGTCCGGAGACGACGGCAAGTATCGCTTCGAGGGAGCGCCTCTCCTTCGGATCATGCTCATGGTCACGGCCGACGGCTACGAGGAGACGTTCGAGGAAGGCATCGAGATCCGTCCCGGCATCGTGAACGAGAAGGACATCCGCGTCCGCCGGGGACTCGTGATCCGCGGCGTCGTCCTCGATCGAATGACGGACAAGCCCGTCCCGCGCGCCCGGATCACGCTGAGCGAGTTCGGGATCTTCCCGAAGGCCCAGACGGAGTGCAACGAAAAGGGCGAGTTCGAGCTGCGCGGCGTCAAGCGGTCGAAGGTCGCGCTGTCCGCCGCGGCGCGTGGCTATGGCGAAGGCCGGGAAGTCCGGGATCTCGGGGAAGCTGACGAGAAGGAACCGCTCAGGATCTGGGTCGAGCCCTGCGGGCGTGCCACGGGGCGCGTCGTCGACGCCGGCGGCCGACCCGTGGCCGGCGCAGAGCTCTTCGCTGCGGACAAGAGCGCCCTCTTCTACAAGGTGCGCGGCCAGATGGGGCAGGGCGGCAAGCCCGTGGCCGATGCCGTGGCGGATCGGGACGGCTTCTTCGTCGTCGAGGACCTGGCGCCGGGGCTCACGTGGCGCCTGGCTGCCGCTCACGCGGACTGGGTGGTGGGGATCTCGGAGGACTTCCAGGTCCGGCCCGGCGAGGTCCATGCCGACGTCACCATCGCCCTGCGGGCGCCCGCCCGCATCGAGGGCCGTGTTGTCGACGACGCCGGTGGTCCCGTCGCGGGCGCCGTGGTCGCGGTCGAGTCGCCCCCCTTCGCCGACGTCTGGTTCCCTCCCGGCTTCAAGTGGGGGCAGATGGGCGTGCGGACCTTCCCGACGGACGAGTCCGGCAACTTCATCGCCGGCTCTCTCTACGCCGGAACGTACACCGTGAGCGTCGATCACCCCGAGCACGTTCCCATCGCCAGGCAGACCGTGTTGATCCGGGACCCGGGCGAGGTCGTCCAGAAGGAGTTCACTCTGGCGCTCGGCCGGACCATCAGCGGGCAGGTGATCTTCGCGGACGGCTCTCCCGCAGTGGGCGCGAAGGTGGCGGCCTGCACGGAATTCCGCACCGAGCCGGAGGCGGAGGCCGTCGCCGGGGCCGATGGGCGGTACACCGTGCAGCGGCTGGGTCGCGGCCAGTATCGCGTGAAGGCCCGCTCGGCGGACGGGCGGAAGTCGGCGCCCGTCCGGGAGAACGTGAACGAGGATACCTCCGGCGTCGACTTCGTCCTCGCTGGACATGGCACGTTGGCCGGGACCGTCCTCCGACAGGGCGGCGACCCGGGCGACCTCTTCACGGTGGCGCTCACGGGCTTCGTCGACGGGATGTCGCCGCAGAATCCCCAGGACCGGAAGAAGGCCGCCGTTCGCGGCCTCGAGATCTCCCGCGGGTTCTCGACGCCCGATGGCCGGTTCAACTTCGACAACATCGAACCCGGCCGCTATTCCCTGCGGATCACGTCGGAGGAGGAGGTTCCGACGGAGCTTCCCGAGATCGAGATCCGCTCCGACGAAGTCACGGACGTCGGTGTCATCACGATGACCCGGGGCGGCAGCATCGAAGGTGTGGTCGCCGACTCGGGCGGACGGCCCCTGCGCAACGTCTTCGTCCAGGCTGTGTCGCTCCACCAGACGGGCCAGGGCGAAACCGATCGCGGGAAGATGGCCGGGGGAGGGGACACCCGGAACGCGAGATCCATCGAGGACGGATCCTATCGGATCCCGGGGCTCAAGCCCGGGCCGTGGAGCATCCGCGTCGAATCCACGGACCACGTCACGCCGCCCCCCGAAACCCTCACCGTTTCCCCCTCAGGGGCCATTCGCAAGGACTTCCTGCTCGCCCGCTCGGCGAATGTCACCTTCTACGTCGTGGACGACGCTGGTCAGCCGGTTGCGGGAGTCATGACTCTCCTCTACGACGAGACGGGGAAGCGCTACTCGCCGCAGCGCGGCATAAGCCCGAGCGACGCCCGCGGCATGGTCAAGCTCGTCCAGATCGCCCCCGGAAACTACCGGGTGCAGATCCAGCGGTCGGGCTACATCGTCCAGGAGTACCCCTTGGGGGTCGCGGAAGGAACGGATGTCCCGGAAGGGCCGACCTTCACGCTCCCCGTCATCCGGTAGAGGACCGCGTTCGCTCCGCGCCGGGGATGTCCGCACGCGATGCGGCCGATGGACAAACTTCGTGTCGATGTCTAAGGAGATGGACGTTTCATAACGCCCTTGAAGCAAGCAACTTGTGCAACCACGCGATCGCAGGGAAGAACGAGCGTCGTTTTTCGTGGACGCGGCGGAGCCCCGCAGCGAATTCCAAGTGTTATCAACACTTCCCAAGGCGTTGGCATTGTGAACTTTAGAGAAATTGTCCTCGAATTCCTCACCGTGGAACGCCGTTTGGTAACATTCACGTTGTCGCGAGCGGGCCGCAGTCGGACCACCGGTGGTTCGGTTCGGTGACGAGCGCGCCAACGATCAGAAAAAAGGACTCCCGAGCTCAGAGAATTCCCTCCCCAACCGCCCTCTCTGACTCCAGGTCCTATTCGCCCTCTCCCCGAGTTCTCAGCTCCGGGGAGAGTTTTTTTTTGCCTGCCGGTGATGGCGGCCGCGCCGCAGGATCTTCGAGGGCAGTCGGATCGCTCCTGGGAAGCTTCGGAAGGGGGAGCGGGTCGGGGGCTACCGTGAGGCGGGTGCGAGCCCCGGCGTCAAGACGTCGCGCGGCTCAACAGGGGCAGAAGGGAGAGAAGAGCTGCCAAGGGAACTTCTTATGGAATAGGAGAAAAAAGGGGAAAAAAGATGGAATTGGAAAGTTTTACGTGCTGGAGCACAACCTTGGCAACGTTACCCCTATTACGTGGGGGGAGCGCCCATGTTGGCTCGGGGCCCAAGACCGAACTCGGCGATGAGGCTGTCCGCGAGAGGAGCCACGGCGGCTTCGATGGCCGCTGCGCACGCCTCGTACTCGTCCGGCGATCCGCCGAACGGATCGTCGATCCCGGGCTCGGGGGCAAGGAGCGCGATGGGAGCGGCGGCGTCACCGGCGATCTCGGCGGCAGCCCGGCAGTGCGCCGGCGTGAGACCGACGATGCGATCCGCGTCCCTGACGAGGGCAGGGGTGAGCCGGCGGGACCGATGAGAGCCGAGGTCGATCCCGCGCCGGGACATGGCCAGGAGCGCGCCGTCGGACGCCGGGGCGGCTGGCATGGCGCCGACGCCCGCCGATTCGACCGAGATTCCCGCTCCGGCGAGATCCGGTTCACGGGTCGAGAGAATACCAGCGAGGCGGCGCCTGAGAAGGGCGGCCGCCATGGGGCTCCGGCACGTGTTCCCGGTGCACACGAGAAGAACGCGGATGACGAGACTCCTCGCGATGGCGGACCTAGGGATGGCGCCCTCCCGCAAGACGGACCAGCGCTCTCCTTCGACCTCGACGACGCTCGAGGGGCACCGAAGCCTCGTGGGTCCGCCGTCGACGATGAGATCCACCTGCCCCTGGAATTCGCGGATGACGTCCGACCCGGTGACGAGGTCCGCTGATCCCGATCGATTCGCGCTGGTAAGGACGAGAGGCGTCGCGAGCGTTTCGGCCACGGCGCGCGCGAAGGCGTGATCCGGGAGGCGGACTCCGACCGTGGCCCTGCCGGTCCGGAATACGAGCGTGAGCGGTCCCGGCCAGAAGGCGTCCATGAGGCGCCGCGCAGGGCGGGAGGGCCGGTTCACGAAGTTCTCCACGGCGGCCGCACTGCCGATGACGTAGGAAAGGTGCTTTTCCCGCGGACGTTCCTTCACGCGGTAGAGACGATCGACGGCCTCGGGTGAGGCCCCGAGCGCCGCCAGCCCGTAGACGGTTTCCGTCGGGAAGGCCACGATCCCGCCCGAGCGGAGGACGGCCCCGACGGCGCCGACGGCGCCGGGATCCCCCGCCTCCGATGCCAAGCCGAGGATTCGTGTCTCCGTCATCGGGTCTGGTCCGCCTCGGCGCATTGTACGGCACGACCGTTGCGCGGAAAGTCGCCGGGGTGTTAGTACCCTGCGAAGCCACGCGGCGGCGGAACTCCGCCCGCCGCGACGGTGCCCGCCGCGGGGCAGGACGAGGGAAACGGGCTCGCCCCCGTCCGCGTCGCGGTGCCGGCGGACGCCGCGACGACCTGTGCCGCGTCCGGAGCCGTGTGCCGGAGGTCGCGGCGGGAGCCCCCATCCCCGGACGTACGGGATCATGACGGGAGCCTCGACATCACGTCTCGCCGAGTGGGGTGCCCTCGCGGGAGGGCTCGCTCACGAGATCAAGAACCCGCTCTCGACCATGAACATCACGCTGCAGCTCCTCCGGGAGGAGTGGGCGGAGGGAACGACCCCCCGGGAGCGGAAGACGCTCCAGCGGATCGATGTGCTCCTCGCCGAGATCCGCCGTCTCGAGAAGATCGTCGCCGACTTCCTGAGTCTCGCGCGGGAGCACGCCCTCGAGCTCGTCCCGACGGACATCGGCCGCCTCATCGCCGATCTCGTGGACTTCCTGAGGCCGGAGCTGTCGCGGCAGGGCATCCGGACGGCCCTGCACCTCGACCACGGCGTCGGATCCGTGGCCGTCGACGTGAACCTCCTCCGGCAGGCGCTCCTCAACCTCCTCCGCAACAGCATCGACGCCATGCCGGACGGGGGAGATCTCACGATCCAGATGCGGCGCGAGGATGGGAGCGTCCGGATCGACGTCATCGACACGGGCGCGGGCATGACCCGCGAGACCCTCGACCGCATCTTCCAGGCCTTCTTCTCGACGAAGCGCCATGGCACGGGGCTCGGCCTGCCGACGACGCGACGCATCTTCGAGGAGCACGGCGGGAGCATCGAGGCGCAGAGCGAACCCGGCCGCGGCACGCTCTTCACCGCGCGCCTGCCCGTGCGCCGGGGAGACCTGGCGCCGTGAGCCGTCCCGAATCGGCGCGGATCCTCGTGGTGGACGACGAGGTCAACCACGCGGAGGCCACGGCCGACGCGCTCGAACGCCCGGGGTGGGTCGTCGAGAGGGTCACGTCGGGATCCGAAGCCCTCGATCGGATCAGACAGGGCCGTTTCGATGTCGTCGTGACCGACCTCAAGATGGCGCCCGTCGGCGGAATCGAGATTCTGAAGGCCGCGCGGGAACGGGATCCGCGCACCCAGGTCATCTTCATCTCGGGCTACGGGAGCATCACGGACGCCGTGGAGGCGATGCAGCTCGGCGCCACGAACTACTTCCCGAAACCCCTCCGGATCGACGCGCTGCGGGCAGGGGTCGAGACAGCCATCGAGAGCGCCCGCGCAGGCCACGAGCCCGCGGGCGAAGGCGCCGGCCCCGACGCCCGGGTTCTCCGCACCATCGTGGGCACGTCTCCCGACATGCTTCGGGTCATCGAGATGGTCCGGACGATCGCGCCCACGACGGCGACGGTCCTCATCTTCGGCGAGAACGGCACGGGCAAGGAACTCGTCGCGCGGGCCATCCACGATCTGAGCCCCCGGCGCGCCCGCCCGTTCGTCGCGCTCAACTGCGGCTCGCTCTCGGAGGGCATCCTCGAGAGCGAGCTCTTCGGCCACGAGAAGGGCGCCTTCACCGGCGCCAGCGCCGCGCGTGAAGGTCGATTCGAGTACGCCGACAAGGGGACCCTGTTCCTCGACGAGGTCGGGGACATGCCTCTTCCGCTCCAGGTGAAGCTGCTGCGGGCCATCCAGGAGCGGGAGGTCGTGCGCGTCGGCTCCAACGAGCCGAGGAAGGTGGACGTCCGCATCATCGCCGCCACGAACAAGGACCTCGACGCGGAGATCAAGGCGGGGCGGTTCCGGGAGGATCTCTACTACCGTCTCAAGGTCGTGAGTCTCCGCCTCCCGCCGCTGCGGGATCGGAGGAGCGACATCCCCCTCCTCGTCGAGACCTTCGTGCGGCAGATCGCGAGCCGGCATCAGAAACCGGTGAAGCCCGTGGATCCCGCGGCGCTTCGCGTCCTCACGAACTTCCACTGGCCCGGGAACGTCCGCCAGCTCCAGAACGCCGTCGAACACATGATCCTGCTGTCGCGGGGCGAGGCCCTCGAGACGCGGGACATCCCCGAGGACGTGGGCCAGGGCGCCCGCCCCGGCGCGGCACTCATGAGCGTCGATGCCTTCGCGGGGATGACGCTCGATCGGGTGGAGGAGGCGCTCATTCGGCGGTACCTCTCCGAGTTCGCCGGCAACCGGGCGCGGGTGGCCCGGGCTCTCGGAATCAGCGAGCGGACTCTCTACCGCAAACTCCGCGAGTACGCGATCGAGTGAGTCCTCGTCTGCCACTTTGGCAGAATCCGGGATGCCGCCGCATCCCTCCGCGATCCTGCCAGTTTGGCACCGGGCGGAACAGCCCGAGGAGAGTCGCGTCAAGCCGCTGATAGTCTGAGACTTACGGTCGACCTGGTCGGGCCGGCATTGGTCCCGCGTTTGCTTTCGATCACCCGCGAACGTCGTCGAGAACCCCGACGGAGGACAGAGCGATGTCGAAGATCATCGGAATCGATCTCGGGACGACCAATTCCGTGGTCGCCGTGATGGAGGGGCGGGACCCCGTCGTCATCGCCAATGCCGAGGGCGGACGCACGACGCCGTCGGTGGTGGCCTTCACCGAGGGCGGGGAGGAACTCGTCGGCCAGAGCGCCCGGCGGCAGGCCATCACGAACCCGAAGAACACGATCTTCTCCATCAAGCGCTTCATGGGGCGCCGCCACAGCGAGGTCGCCTCGGAGGAGAAGCTCGTGCCCTACGAGATCACGGGCGCGCCCGAGGAGCTCGTGAAGGTCCGCTCCCGAGGGAAACTCTACACGCCGCCGGAGATCTCGGCGCGCATCCTCCGCAAGCTCAAGGAGACGGCGGAAGCCTACCTCGGAGGTCCGGTCGAGAAGGCCGTCATCACCGTTCCGGCCTACTTCAACGACAGCCAGCGTCAGGCCACGAAGGACGCCGGGACCATCGCGGGCCTCGAAGTCGTCCGCATCATCAATGAGCCCACCGCCGCGGCCCTGGCCTACGGCCTCGACCGGAAGAAGAGCGAGAAGGTGGCGATCTACGACCTCGGCGGCGGGACCTTCGACATCTCGATCCTCGAGGTCAACGACGCCGGCGGGGAAGGGCAGACCTTCGAGGTCCTCGCGACGAACGGCGACACGCACCTCGGCGGCGACGATTACGACCAGGTCCTCATCGACCACGTGGCGGAGGAGTTCCGGAAGTCGAAGAACATCGACCTCCGAAAGGACCTCATGGCCCTTCAGCGTCTCAAGGAGGCCTGCGAGAAGGCCAAGTGCGAGCTGTCCTCCTCCCTCCAGACGGACATCAATCTCCCGTTCATCACCGTGGATGCGACGGGTCCCCAGCACCTTCAGATGACGCTCACCCGGGCGAAGTTCGAGCACCTCACGGAGCGCCTCACGGAACGGACGCGCCAGCCCTGCGTCCAGGCCCTGAAGGACGCCGGGCTCAAGCCCGGCGAGGTCGACGAGGTCGTCCTCGTCGGCGGATCGACGCGCATCCCCTCCGTGCAGGCCATGGTGAAGGAGATCTTCGGCCGCGAGCCGAACCGCAGCGTCAATCCCGACGAGGTCGTCGCCGTGGGCGCCGCCATCCAGGGCGGCATCCTCGCGGGTGAGCGTTCCGACGTGCTGCTTCTCGACGTGACACCTCTCTCCCTCGGCATCGAGACCATGGGCGGCGTTTTCACGAAGCTCATCGATCGGAACACGACCATCCCGACCCGGAAGTCTCAGGTCTTCTCCACCGCCTCGGACCAGCAGCCGAGCGTCGACGTCCACGTCCTCCAGGGCGAGCGCGAGATGGCCCAGGACAACCGGACCCTCGGCCGGTTCGAGCTCTCGGGCATCCCGCCGGCGCCGCGCGGCATCCCGCAGATCGAGGTGACCTTCGATATCGACGCGAACGGCATCCTCAACGTCACGGCGCTGGACAAGGGCACGAAGAAGCAGCAGCAGATCCAGATCAAGTCGAGCTCGGGCCTCACCCGTGACGAGGTGGAGCGGATGCGCCTGGATGCGGAAGCCCACGCGGCGGAGGATCACGCGCGCCGCGAGCTCGTCGAGGCGCAGAACCGGGCCGAACAGCTCTGCTACGACGTCGAGAAGAACCTCAAGGAGCACGGCAGCCGTCTCGGCGATGCCGAGAAGACGGCCATCGAGGAGGCGGTGACGCGGCTCCGGAAGGCCCGCGAAGGCGCCGACAAGGGGACCATCGAGCAGGAGACGCAAGCCCTTCAGAAGGCCGCGTACAAGCTCGCGGAGATCGTGTACAAGGACACCGCGGGGGCCGGCAAGGGCGACTCTGCCGAGGGGACCGCGGGAGAGGCCGGCGGCTCCGGGGGCGGGTCGGACGAGAACGTCATCGACGCCGACTTCGAAGTCAAGCGCTGAGAGTCGCGGCCCGCGGGCGGCCCCGCGCCCCTTGAAGGCCCCCGCGGCCTGCGTTTCACTGTCGACCCCGCCGCCCACCGCCGCGGGGGAGATCGGAGCGCCGAGGAGCGTCCATGATCGAGGTCCGGGACCTCGAGAAGCACTATGGTCCCCACATCGCCCTGCACGGCGTGTCCTTCTCCGTCGCCCGGGGGGAGATCGTGGGGCTTCTCGGGCAGAACGGCGCGGGCAAGACCACGATCCTGAGGATCCTGTCGGCCTGCATGCCGCCCACGCGGGGCTCCGTCCGCGTGGCGGGTCGGGACATCGTGCGCGATTCCCTCGCCGTCCGGGCCCGTATCGGATATCTGCCCGAGTCCGTCCCCCTCTGGCTCGACATGCGCGTCGAGGAGTTCCTCCGGTTCCGCGCCCGGCTGAAGGGCGTACCCCGCGCGGGGGTCCACCGGGCCGTCGACGCGGTCATGGACCGCTGCCGCGTCGCCGATGTGAGCCGCCGGCTCATCGGAGCCCTGTCGAAGGGCTATCGCCAGCGTGTGGGCCTCGCCGATGCGCTGGTCCACGACCCCGAGCTCCTCATCCTCGATGAGCCCACGTCCGGCCTCGACCCCACGCAGCGCGCCGAGGTGAGATCGCTCATCCTCGATCAGATGGCCGGACGGACGGTCCTCATCTCCACGCACATCCTCCCCGAGGTCGAGCGGACGTGCCAGCGCGTCGTCATCCTGCACCGCGGGCGCATCGTGGCCGGAGAGACGCTGGCGGATCTCCGCGAACGGGAGCGGGGCGGCGCTGTCCGGATCGTCGTCCGCGGCACGCCGGAGACCGTGGCCTCCGTGCTCCGCGCGGCGGGCGTCGCGGATCCTGCTCCGGCGCCCGGCACGGAAGCCGGAACCGTCGCGGCGACGCTGGATCCCCCGCCCGTGCCCGTCCACGAACTCGTGGCGCGCCTCGTCGGGGCCGGCGTCGGAGTCCTCGAGGTCGTTCCCCTCGTGCCGGGGCTCGAGGAGATCTTCGCCCGCGTGACGCGGGCGTCGGAGGATGCGGCATGAGGGTCCTTCTCACGCTGACGCGGCGCGAGATCGCCGCTCACTTCCTGTCGCCGCTCTCCTACGTCGTTCTCTTCTTCGTCTTCCTCCTCTCGGGTTTCTTCGTGTCCTGGGCTCTCCTGGCGGCGGGCGGCGACATCCGATCGACGGTCTATCAGTTCGTGGACTTCGCGAGCTTCACGTCGGTCTTCGCGGGCCCCGTGCTCACGATGCGACTCATTGCCGAGGAGCGGCGCCTCGGCACCCTCGAGCTTCTGGTCACGGCGCCCGTGCGCGACGTCGAGATCGTCCTCGCGAAGTTCGCAGGCGCCCTCGTCTTCTACGTCACCCTGTGGCTCGCGCTGCCCGTCTATGTCCTTCATTTCGCGGCCCTCGGCGGGCGCCCGGACTGGGGCCAGATCGCATCCATGGCTCTCGGTCTCCTCACGCTCGGTGCCACGTACCTTTCCGTAGGCCTCTTCGCTTCCGCGCTCTCGGCGTCGCAGGTCGTGGCCATGTTCGCGGGTATCGTCTTGAACCTCCTCCTGCTCCTCGGTCCCCAGCTCCTCACGCAGATCGGCGACTGGGACGTCCTCCACTACGCCAACTTCTCCACCCACCTCGCGGACTTCGCCAAGGGCGTCGTCGACGGTCGCCATGTCGTCTTCCACGGTTCCCTCGTCGCCGTGTTCCTCTTCTTCACGGTGCGACTCCTCGAGGTCCGGAAATGGAAGTGAGCGAGAGAACCTCGTGGGGTCGCCGCGATCGTCTGGGTGTCGCCGTCAACGTTGCGATTCTCTCCCTGCTCGCGGCCGCGCTCTTCGCCGGCGTGAACGTCCTCGTGGCCACGCTGTCCTACAGGACGGACATCCGTGCCGATCTCACGGCGGACCGCTGGTATACCCTCGATCCTGCCACCTCGGAGTTCATGCGGAGTCTCGACGTTTCCGTCGAGGTCCTGTTCGTCCACGGCACCTCCGATGCCTTCCTGGCCGCGCGCATTCCCGACTCGGGCCTCCGGGCCGAGGCTTACGGACCGGTGCTCGCCCACATCGCGGACGTCGTGCGCCTCGTCCTCGCGGAATGCCGGGCGGCGACACCGCGGATCCGCTTCAGGATCCTCGACAACGACACGGCCCCGCTGGCCGCGGCGCGGGCGGCGGAGGATCTCGGACTCTCGGGAACCACGATTCTGAACCAGCTCGTCGTCGTCACCGAATCGGGCCGGGAGATGGTCGCCCTCCAGAACCTCGTGTCGGCGAGCTGGGGTGGCATCGATACGGCGGGTCAGCTCATCCGCCCGACGGTTCTCGAGACCCATGTCGAAGAGGCCGTGCTCGGGGCGGCCACCGCGGTCACGGCGGGGGAGCGACGACGCGTCCTCTTCACGGCGGGCCACGGGGAGTTCGCCATCGGCGCGGAGCTCTCGGGTCTCCGGCTCCTTCTCGAGGGCCACAACACCGACGTCGGAACGCTCGAATCGCCTCTTGCGGCTGTCCCCGCCGACGCGGACGTCGTCGTCGTGGCGAGGCCCGCCCGGCCGTTCGCGCCGGAGGAGAAGGCGGCGCTTGCCGCGTTCGAGAACCGCGGCGGCCGTCTCCTCCTCTTCCTCGGGCCGCGCTCGCGGGAGCTGTTCGACGAGCTCCTCGAGCCCCACGGCCTCGAGCTCCGCCGAAGCCTCGTCCGGGATCGGACCCAGCCAGTGCCCGAGCATCTGTCGGCGCCCCGCCTTCTGAAGCGCGAGAGCCCGATCCTCCGACCCCTGGCCGACCGGGGCGTGGCCGTGGCCTTCGGGGAGTGTCGTCCCGTGAACGTGGCTTCGGATCACGCGCCGGGCGTCACGCGACACACGCTCGCCGAAACGGGAGCCGAGGCCCGGGGGGCGCCCATCGCCTTCGACGCCGAGGGGCGGCGGCTCGAGCTCCGCGACCGCCCGGAAGAGAATGGTCCCTTCATCCTTGGCGCCACGTCAACGCGACCCGCGGCGGGGGGGGGCGGAGGAGAGACCCGGATCGTTCTCTTCGGGTCGGAAGACATCCTCTCCCCGCCGCTCCTCTCCGCGGGCAGCCCGGTGGGGAACCGAGACGCTCTGCTCAACGCCTTCTTCTGGCTCACGGGGCGCGAATCTCGTGTCACCGTGCGGCCGCGCTCGTTCACGGGGCGGCGCGTCGAGCTCACGGCGGGTCGGATCACGGCTTTCCGCGTCGTGGCCATCGGCGTCCTGCCGTTCCTGCTCCTCGGAGCCGCCGTGACCGTGCGTCTCCTGCGGAGGCGCGCGCCATGAACCGGACGACGACGATCGTCCTCCTCCTCGTCCTGGCCGCGGTCTCGGGCCTCCTCCTCCTCCTCCGGAAGTCCGACGCCGGAGCGCTCCCGGCCTTCACGCCTCCGGACCGGGTCCTCGACTTCGACGCCATCGACACCGTCGAGGTCGGCTGCGCCGACGGAAGCCGAGGCACCCTCCGCCGGAGCGGCCCGGACTGGATCCTCGTCTCGGACCGGGTCGCCGGTGGCAGGGAGGTTCGGGGGGACGGCCGCCGGGTCCGGGAACTCCTCGAGGTCGCCCGGGCGCTGTCGCCTCTCGACTCGAGGAGGGTCGAAGGGGCGGACCTCGCCGCCCTCGGGCTCCTGCCGGTGCGCCGAGAGGTCGTTCTTCGTCAGGGCGATGGAGGCCTGAGGTTCGTCGTGGGCGATGCGGATGCCCACGGCGACGTCTGGATCCTCGCCGCCGGCGGAGGCCTTCACCGGGTCCCGAGGCGCATCCACGACACCCTGTCGGTCCCCGCCAGGGCGTTCCGGGATCCGCGCCTCTTCGGAATGGACTTCGCCGAGGTCCGCGCCGTGCGGGTTCTGGATGCCGGCGGCGCCCTTCGCTACCGCGCCGAACGGGCCCAGGGAAGCTATGTCCTCACCGAGCCCGTCGTTCTCACGGGCGACGACGGCCTCCTCCACGAGCTCTTCGCCGGCCTCGCAGCCCTGGCCGTCACGGAGCCGGCGGAGGACGGCATCCGCGCGTCCGTCGTTGGTCGCGTGACTCTCGAGGCGGACGGGAACGGCGGGCGCTCCGCCGAGATCCTCCGGCCGGAGGACCCCGGCGACCCCCGCGCGCTGGGACGGCGGGAAGGCGAGCCGGAGATCTTCGTCCTCGACGGGGCGATCCTGCCGGTGGTCTCGCGCGACGCAGCCGATCTCAGAGATCGCGCTCTCGTCCGGGCCCCGGTTCGGGACATCGAGCGCGTCGACGTCAGGTCACCGGCCGGGGGCTTCACCCTCGCACGCACGCCCACGGGGAAGGTCCGCCTCGTGACGCCCATCGAGCACGATGCCGACGCGGATCTGGCGAACCGGTTCCTCGAAGCGATCCTCGCCCTGCGCGTCGAGGGGTACCCGCCGGGTGGTGCGGGACCGGACCCCGCAATCACCCTCACGGTGGCCGTTCGCGGCCGGTCGGCGGCCGCGGAATTCCGGATCTCGCCCCCGGCAGCGGACGGTACGCGGAGGGTCGGCAAGCCCGACGAACCCGGTTCCGGGCTCCTGCGGGCCGGGGCGGCCGATTTCCTCCTCGCGTCCTTCCGCGATCTCATGGAGCGGAACATGCACGAGGGCGCCTGGTTCGAGATCGTCGAGCTTCACATCCGGGACCTTCGGCAGAAGCGGGAGGCCATCCTCCGGCCCGTGGTGGTCCGGGTGGATGGCGCGGACCGGATCCTCTGGAACCGGGGAACGCAACCGATCCCTCAGGACTTCATCAATCCGCTTCTCGCCCGGCTCGTCCCCCTCGTGGCCCGGGATATCGTCGGCCTCTATTCCTCGCCGCCGCCCGGGACAGGCCTCGAGGATCCCGTGGCCGTGATACGCCTCGGGAAGGCCCCGGTGACATCGGACCCGGAGTCCTCGGGAACCGTCACGGTAGCTCGTGCCGTGAGCGAGGTCACGATCCGGCTCGGAGCCGTCGCCGATGGCGCCCACTACGCCGCGATCTCCACCCTCCCCGGCATCGTCTTCACGTGGCCCGTGGCCGAGGTCACTCCCTTTCTCAACATGTGCCGCTGAAAGCGCCGGGGGCCCGGACGACCGGGCCCCCGCAAACCGTTCCGGCAGTCACCGACTGCCTCGTACCCTACTTCGGGTACTTGATGGGTCACCCCTTCGGCGAGGTGGAACGTACCGGGACTTCCTTGCCTGCGAGGAGAGCCTCCACTGCCTGGGCCACATGGGGGACGACCTCGGCCTGGCCGTCGCCCCGCGGGTCGCTGTCGAAGAGGCCGGTGTACGCGAGAGTGCCGTCCGGAGCGATGACCTGGAGGGTGGGTGTGACACGGGCGCCGAAGCGCTTCGCCACCTTGCCGCCCTCGTCGACCAGCATGAGGACGTCGATGCCCTCGCTCTTCACGTGCTCCTTCACCGACTCGAGCGATTCGTTGTCATTGACCTTGAGGTGGAAGAAGACGACCTTCTTCTCCTTCGCGTCCGCGGCGAAGCGGAGGAGACGCCGCTCGACGCGCACGCACCAAGGGCATGTCCGAGACCAGGTGTCGAAGACCACGACATTCCCGGCCTTCAGGAACTCGGACAGGCTGTGCGACTTCCCGTCGAGATCCCGGAGCGTGAAGTCTCCTACCTTGTCTCCGACCTTGAGCGTCTCGGTCCCGGCTGCGCCTGCGCCTGCGCCCGTCCCCGCGCCGGCTCCCTGAGCGCGCACGGCGGGCATCGCGACGAGGGCGCCGAGGAGGAGTCCGAGACACAGGGTGCCTCTGTTCAACATTCTCTGTCCTTTCTCGATCGTGGAATCAACGGCGGGTCCGGCCGCAAGGGTCCGGACCACAGAAGTCTACCAACGGGGAACACGGGCCTTTCAGCGGCCCTCCGGCAGTGTCGCGGCCTCGAGGAGTCTCCGCCGGACCACGCCCCGGGGAAGGGCGGATGAGGGGCCGGCGCAGGCTGAATCGAGGATCCAGAGCGCGAGGGCCGCGAGCAGGCGGGCGGATGGTTCGGCGGTTCCCGAGGAGCGAATCCACGTGGCGGCCGCCGCAAGCTCATCCGAGGGGCGAAGCCGCGGGGAGAGGGCTGACCGCTCGGCGACGACGCCATGGACGAGCAGGAGGAACGCGATTCCGCACGAGGCGGATTCATCATCCGAAGCAGGGTCCCGGACCT
>CAYQRN010000080.1:0-18667 GCA_964419995.1 uncultured Planctomycetia bacterium | reverse complement strand
CGCGCCGATGCCGGGATGCGGAGGGCCGCGGCGGCTCTCCGGGCCTGCCGCGCCGATCTCGGGGCCTGGCCCGCGCCCCCCGGGGGCTGGCCTTCCGGCGGTCGCCCCGTGGCCATCGGGGACGTCGTTCCCCTCTTCCGGAACGCGGCCGCGGCGCCGGCGTGGCGAGGGCCCTACCTCCGCGCCCCCGTCTCCGCGGATGGACCGGATGACCGCCTCGACCCGTGGGGGGAGAACCTCCTCGTCGTGGCCATTCCGGGTTCCGGCGGATCTCCGGAGGCGTTGCTCGTCCTCTCGACGGGCCCCAACGGCGCGCTCGACACGACACCTCGTTCCCTCGCCGGCCGCAGGGCCGCGGGCGACGACCTCATGATCCTGGTCGGGCGCCCCTGACGCGTCTCAGCGGGCCACGGGTTCCCTGCTCCGCGCATCGACCCAAGCGCGGATCCGCTCCACCGCCTTCCGCCCGTCCTCCTCCTGCGTCTCGTCGAAGCGCACGGCGTAGGTGATGCGATCGCCGTCGCACTCGCGCCGGAGGATCCTCCCCGGGAGCGACAGCTCGGCGTCGTCGCCCCGGAACCGCAGGGCCACGCGCACGGCCGGCGACGCAGCGAGGGAGATCTCGGCCTGCAGGGGCACGCGGACCCGCGCGCCTCCCTCGCTGAGGTCGAGGATGACGACCGGGAGCGGATCGGCCTTCGCGGGCGCGAGGAGCCCCATCGTCACTTCATCGGGATGCCGGGGCTCGATCCGGAGCTGGCCGCTCCGGCTCAAGAGGCGCGAGAGGATCGCGCGCACCTCCGGGTCCACGGACGCCGTGAGGAAGGCGAAATGGAGGAGCGAGCGGTCCTCGGACGGCTCGGAGCGCTCCGTGATCTGCGAAGGGACCTCGAGGAGCTGATCGTGGCCCTCGCAGGCGAGCCGCAGGCGCACGAGCCGTCCGACGGAGAGTTTCGCCGCATCGGCATGGGAGAAGTGCAGAGCGCAGCGGTGCGCGTAGATGTCCGCGATGTCGAGGGCGTCGATCGTGCTGCCGGGCACGACGACCGTGACCTTCATGGAAGCGGTGATGGTCGGAGTTCCGCCGTTCGTCGGCGCGGGCGAACCGTCCTCGTCCTGGCGAGCCATGCTCTCATCCCTCGGGCGCATGGGGATGACGGAGAGCCCCCGCCAAAGGGCTCCTCCCCGACCCTCTATCGAGCGCCGCCCCGGAACCGCTTGAACGCCGGCTATCGCGGAAGGCGGATCCGCTCGTCGTCCGCGGCGGCTTCCCCCCGGGCCACGAGCAGCAGAACCGCCTGATCCACAAGCGCCTGGAGCCGTGCCGTGAGCCTTTTCCAGCCGAAGACGGAGCCCGCCGCGCGCGCGAGGTCCTCGCGTGGCAGAGCCACGCTCCCCCGCAGAACGAGGAGAGCGGCCGCGGCGGCCTCCTCGACGGCCACGTGCTCGATGTCCCGCGTCTCCCCCGAAGCGGCGGGACCGCGGGGCGCGGGCAGGGCGTCCGGCGGCGCTTCCGGCGGCCAGACGAAGGTCCCGCGCAGGGCTGCTGCCCCTGCGGCCACGGCTTCATCGAGATGCCGCCGCATGGCTTCCTCGATGCGGGCGGTGATTCGCGCGATTTCGAAGGCGGCGGCCATGCGCCGGAACAGCACGTCCAGGTGCACGGGTCCCTCATCGGCCGCGACGCGGCGGATGAGCGTCCGGATGCGTCCCTCGCGGCGGCGGTCCTCGAAGGCCTCCGCGGGGCCGATGACCTCGACCATGACGGGGCAGTAGGCCGGGACGGCGGGATTCGCGGGCTCCGGCATTCCCTGGTCCGCGGGACCCGGCGGCGTTGGCGGGGCCCCCGCGGGCGCGGGCGGCGGGTCCTCGCCCGCTTCGTCGCCCGAGGCCCCACCGTCGAGCCGGATCGTCGCGTTGGCGCCGGGCGGACCTCCTTCCGCCGCGGCGGTGCGGGCGTCCCGGAGCGCCTCCCGGAGCCGGCGGATCTCGCCGTTCCGGTCCTGCGTCCAGTCGAGCGACCAGATGCGGTGGATGCGCCAGCCGAGATTGCGGAGGACGGCCTCCCGGAGCCTGTCGCGGTCGCGGGCCGTGGCCGCGAAACCCCAGGACACCCCGTCGCAGAGGATGCCGAGGAGCCGGCGCCCCGGCCGCTCGGCGTCGGACACCGCGAGGTCCACGCGCCACCCCGAAGAGCCGACGTCGCGCTCGATCTCGACGCCGAGATCCGCGAGGGCGCACGCAATGTCCGACTCGAGCGCTCCGATTCCCGGTGCGCCTCCGCTCCGGGTCGTGGCCTGGGCGAGGGCCCGCGGCCCTTCCGTCGCGTAGCGCAGGAACGACCGCAGGTGCTCGACGCCGACTGCCCGCGTCCGGGAGAGGTCGATGTCGTCGGCCTCGATCGAGGAGAAGACGATGAGCCGTTCCCGGGAACGCGTGATGGCGACGTTGAGGCGCCTCTCTCCGCCCTGGCGGTTGAGCGGTCCGAAGTTCATGGAAGTGCGCCCGGCGGCGTCGCGCCCGTACGTTACGGAGAAGAGCATGACGTCCCGCTCGTCGCCCTGGACGTTCTCGAGGTTCTTCACGAACACCGGCTCGGGCGCGCGGTCGTCGAAGAACGGCTCGATCTCCGGGTGCTGCCGGCGCGCGTCCTCGAGGAGGTCCTCGATGAGGTCCTGCTGCGGCCGGTTGAAGGTCACGACGCCGATGGACCGGCGCCGCTCCGCGGGGTCGAGGAGCGCCTTCACGATGAACGCCGTCACGGCCTCGGCTTCGGCCCGGTTGGTCCGGGTCTTCGAGCGGTCGAAGATGCCGTTCACGGCGATACGGGACACGCCGAGCGAGGGCGACGCGGCGTCGGCCGCGGGGAAGGTCGTGAGGCGGTTGCCGTAGTAGTGCCAGTTGCTGAACGTGATGAGCCGCTCGTCCCGGCTGCGATAGTGCCAGCGGAGCATGAGCGACGGGACGCGCGAGGCCGTGCACTCCTCGAGGATGCTCTCGAGCTCGTGGACGAGGTCCGGATCCTCGATGCCCTCCTCGTCATCGTCCGCCGCCATCTCGAAGAAGGTCGTGGGCGGGAGTTGCCGGCTGTCGCCCACGACGATGACCTGCTTCCCCCGGGCGATGGCGCCCACGGCGTCGTGGGTGGCGATCTGCGAGGCCTCGTCGAAGATGACGAGGTCGAAATCCACGCCGCCCGGCGGGAGGTACTGCGCGATCGAGAGAGGACTCATGAGGAGGCAGGGCTTGAGCCGCGGCAGGAGGTGCGGGATGCGGGCCAGGAGCTGCCGGACCGGGAGATGCCGCGCCTTCTTGCGGGCCTCCCGCTGGAGCTGGCCCACCTCGGACTCCGTGGCGGTCATGCCGCCCGCTCCGGGCCGTTCCGGGTCGAGCTTCCCGCGGATGCGGGCTCCTCCGGAGGCGATGAAGCGGCGGTCGTCGTCGCGGAAGCGGCGGATCCGCTCGTCGTGGTCGCGGCCGTTGAAATCGCGGAGGGGCGGCCGCACCTCGATCTGCTGGTGGAGGAGCTCGCGGAAGAACGCCTTCTCGAAGGCCGAGCGAAGCGCGGCGGGATGGAGGCGGCCCTCGCGGAGTCGCGCTGCGAAGTCGGTGAGGCCCGCGTCCCGGACAGCATCCTCGGCGGCGATGAAGCGGCGCCAGTCCCGCATGAGCGGAAGCGCCCCGATCCACCGGGCGGCGGCCTCGCTCACGGCCTCCGGCGTCACGCCGGAGGCCTCGGCGCCGAAGGCGGCGCCTGCGTCGATCCGGAGGGCGGCGATGACCCGATCGAGGGCCTCGCGGAATCGCGCGAGAGCCTCGCGGAGTCGCGCGGCGGAGGCCGCCGCGGCGGGATCCCCGCCGGCCGCGGGGAGCGGCGTCCCCGCGCCGGAGGCCCGCAGGGGCTCCGCGGCGTCGCGCCAGCTCCTCGCGAAGCGGGCGAGATCGAGGATCATGGCCGGATCGGTGCCGGCGCCCTGCGCGGCGGCGCCGAGGAGCGGGGCGAGGAAAGGCGTCTCTCCGTCGAGGGCCTTCCCGAGCCCCGAGGCCTTCACGGCGTGTTCGAGGTCGAGGATGATCGTCGCCGCCGGGGGCAGAGCCCCCCGGGCGACGCCGCGGAGCAGCCGGCGGGGGCCGCGGAGGCGGAGCCACCGCAGGAGGACGAAGGACGCGCTGTGGAGGCGGAAGTCTCGCCGCAAAGCCTCGAGATCGAGGTGGAAGAGCCCATCGTCCCAGCGTCGGGCCAGGTCGTCGAGAAGGCGGCGGCGCTCGGCGCCGGCGGCAGCGACCTGGTCGAGGCGCTTCGCCGCGGCGGGGAAATCGGCCCGCGAGAGGAGATCGGCGGCCCCCGCGGGGGCGCCGCCTTCCCTTCCCGCCAGAGCCTCGAGATCCGCCAGCGCCCCAATGGCCGGGAGCCCGAGGGGGGCCCCGTCGATGCCGCGGCGCCGGCGGGCGTCCGCCGTCGCGGAGATCAGATCCTCGCCGAGGGATCCGAGACGCCGAAGGTCCATCTCCCATTCCCGGGCGAGGAGCGGCGTGAAGGCCGCGGGGCGACAGGCCGCGAGGGGGTGGCCGGCGAGCGCGGGGAGGTCGGCCGCCGCCGCGGCGAGCTCCTCGAGGTGCTGAAGCCGCGATTCGTGGATCGCCGTGCCGGCGCCGAGGACATCGCCCACGGCGGCATCCACGTCCGGCGTCTCGTCGAGGGCGCAGAGGCGGGAGATGGCCTCGAAGGGGGAGGCCACCTGCCCGCCCCGGTCGTGGAGCACGCGGGCGAAGCCGTTCAGAGCGCCGATCTCCGCGCCGAGGCGCTCCGCGAGGCGGCCATCGTCGGCGCCGGCGCCGGACGCCGGCGCGCTCTCGAGCACGCGAGCGAGCTCGAGAGCGACGTCGCGGCGGCTGGCCTTGCTGCTGTGGAGCTCGAGGCACCAGTCCGCGAGCCCCGTGGCCGCGAGCCGCCGGGCGACGACCTCGAGAGCCGCTCGCTTCTCGGCGACGAAGAGGACACGGCGTCCGGCGGCAAGGCACTCGGCGATGATGTTGGCGATGGTCTGGGACTTGCCCGTCCCGGGTGGTCCCTCGAGGACGAAGGTGCGGCCGTCGAGGGCGGCCCGCACGGCGGCGTGCTGGCTCGAGTCCGCGTCGAGGACGAGGTGCGTGGTGGCGGGCGGCGCGGCCGTGTCGAGGCTGTCCGGCGGAGGAAAGGTCCCGCCGAGGATCTCGGGCGCCCCGCTCTTCGAGACGAGGTGCCGGAAGAGATCGTTGCGCAGAAGCTCGTCGCGGTGCTCGTCGAGGTCCCGCCACATGAGGAACTTGGTGAAGGAGAAGAAGGCGACGTGGGCCTCGTCGAGGACCTCGAATCCCGCCATCCGGGCCACGGTGCGCCGCACGACGTCGAGGATCCGCGCCACGTCGAGGCCGGACTCGTCGCCGGGAAGGCTCCGGAGGTCGGCGAAGTCGAGGCCGAAAGCGGACCGGAGCTTCTCGAGAAGCGTGTCGTTGAGGCGGGGCTCGTCGTCCCGCATCCGCAGCGCGAAGCGGGCCCGCAGGGAGGGGCGGCGGAGTTCCACGGGGTAGAGGAGGAGGGGGGCGAGGAAAGTCCGACCGTCGCCGCCGGGCTCCGTCCAGCGCAGCATGCCGAGGGCCGCGTAGAGGGTGCTGGACCCCGATTCCTCGATCTCCGTGCGGGCGGCGCGGGCGAGGGCGCTGAGGCGGCGGTCGAGCTCCTCCTCAGGCAGGGGTGTGCTCACGCGGCCCGAGGACAGGAGTGCGGCGCGCTCCTCCGCGAGGACCCGGTCGACGCCGCGGGCGGCCAACAGCTCCCGGACGCGGGGATCGTCCTCCCTGAGGACGATGCGGCCCTGCAGGGCGAGGTCGGCGCCCGCCGCGAGGAGATTCTCGAGGGCGGGGAGATCGGAGATGTCGAGCGGAACGGAGCGGTCCTTCGACGGCCGGTAGTTGAGGAGGCGGTTGCGCAGCGTGAGATCGAGGAGGCGCATCTTCCACGTCTCGATCCGGTCGTGCGTGACCCGCGGTGCGCCGGGCAGCGCCGGGGGAGCGGCGCCGGGCGGCGGCTCGGGGATCGCTCCCGCGGCGCTGCCCTCGACCGGCGCCGGGCCGGCCCCGGCGGCGGCGACCGGCGCGGGTCCGCGGACCGGAAGGGGGAGGATGCCGGCGAGGCGAGCTGCTCGGACGTCGAGGAGCATGCGGAACTCGGCATCCTGCGCGAGGAGGCGCGCGGCCTCCTCCGCCGCGGTGGCGAAGGGGATCGGCGGGCGGGATGTCGCCGACGTGATGTCCACGAAGGCCATGTCGCTCACGCCGGCGAGCTTCCGCGCGGTGGTGGGATCGTCCGTGGAGGCTACGGGGAGGTGATCGTCGATGAGCCAGACGCCGGGGAAAGCGTGGTTCGCGGTCACCGCGATGACGGGGTGGAGGCCGCACTGCTCGAGGGCCGCCGCGACGAGCACGGCGAGGTCGAGGCACGTTCCCATGCGCGGCCCGAGGATCTGGTCGGGGAACCGGAGCTTCTGTCCGGTGGCCTCGAAGCTCGCCGGAGGGTTCACGTAGGTGAGGCCGAGGGACTGGACGGCCCCGAAGGCCGCCTCCAGCACGGCCCGCGGGCGGGCCCGCGTGCCCGCCTGGTAGCCCTGCAGCGACGCATCGCCCGTGGCGGCGGCGATCCGCGTGCTGATCTCCCGGAGGAGCGTCGCCACATCGGGGTGGTTCGGGAGCACGAAGGCCGCGAGGAGCTCCGGGACCTTCACGGCGTCCCACTCGTTGAAGGCGAGGACGTCCACGGGGAATGTGGCAGTGGCCACGGGGCCGCCGTTGTCCCTGACCGTGACGGCGAGCTCGCAGCGCTCCCGCTCGAGGACCTGACGGAGCTTGTCCGCGTCGAGGCGGATGTCCGGCCGCTCGATGCCGAACGTGGACTCGGCGGGGACGGCCGGGATCGTCCGCCGGAAGGGAGCCGAGAGACCTCCGGCCAGCACGGCCTCGACCTCGAGCCCCGTGACGGGTTCAGCGCCGTCGTTCCGCAGGCGGATCTCGTGCACGAGGGGCACGCCGCTCCGCTCGAGGGCCCAGTTCACGCGCCCGAGGTCGGCTTCGATCCTGAGGTGCGGCGCCGCGCCGGACGGGCCAGCGGGTTCGGTCATGGTCGGATCTCCGGAGCCAGGAGGACGTCGTCGCGGGCTCCGGCCGGCGCGGCGCGGAGCGCGCGGGCGGCTTCCACGAGAATGGCGAGGGCGAGGCCCATGAGGAGGACGGCGACGGCGCCGTTCAGGACGGGCACGGACAGGGAGAGTCCCGCGGTCGCGACCGCCCGCGCCGCGGCGATGATCTGCACGATGAGGGACCAGAGCGTGATGACCATGACGAAGACCATGGGAATCAGCGTGAAGAGCGCTTTCCGGCCGCTCCGCCGGAGCCAGACCGTGACCGCGAGCAGCGTGAGCGCGGCGAGGAGCTGGTTGGATGTTCCGAAGAGCGTCCAGAATCCCCGCCAGGCCGAGGATTGCTCCGGCGCCGCCGTCACGAGAAGAGCCGCGGGAGCGAGAGTGAGAGCCGTGGCCAGGACGGCGCCGGTCCGGCCGCGGAGGCGGAAGAGCTCCTCGAGGATGTAGCGCCCGAGCCTCGTGGCCACGTCGAGCGTGTCGAAGACGAACGTGGAGAAGGCCATGGCGCCGAAGGTGCGCGCGAACGCGAGGCTTCCGTCCCCCGTGAGCGTCGTCATGAAGAGCCCGATGCCGTCGCCGTAGATACGTCCGGGGCTGGCCGCGGCGCCCTCCGGAGCGACGATGATGACCGTGGCCAGCGCGATGACCGCGACGACACCTTCGAGGAGCATGGCGCCATAGCCCACGAGGCGGCAGTGAGACTCTCTCGCGATCTGCTTCGAGGTGGTCCCGGAGCACACGAGCCCGTGGAAGCCCGAGCAGGCGCCGCACGCGATGGTGACGAAGAGGAAGGGGAAGAGGGAGTCCGTGGGGCGGTCGCCGCTCCATTGCCGGAAGGCGGGCTGCTCGATCGCGTGGCCGCCGAAGAAGATCCCGATGACGCCGACGGCGAGGGCGAGGTAGAGGACGAAGCCGCCGAGGTAGCCCCGGGGCTGGAGGAGGAGCCAGAGGGGGGCGAGAGAGGCGATGAAGCAGTAGGCGAGAATGAGGATGCCCCACGTGGACTGGGGCAGGACGAGGAGCGTCGAGATCTTCGTGCCGAGGTAGACGACGGCCAGTGTCGCCGGGACGAAGATCGCCGTGGTCACGACGAGACGCGGCCCGACGAACCGCTGGATGAGGCCCATGACCACGGCGAGGAGGAGGTAGAGCGTGCTGGCGGCGGCCACCGCGCCGCCCCGGTGGAAGGGCGCGCCCTCGAGCTCCTCGATCCGACCGACGAAGGTGGACGCCGTCACGTCCGCGAAAGCCACGATGACGTAGATGAGGGAGAGCCAGATGAAGAGGAGGATCATGATCCATGCCCGTCTGCTCAGATGGACGCGCACGATCTCGGCGATGGACCGCGCGCCGTGGCGGACGGAGGCGACGAGGGCGGAAACATCGTGGACGGCGCCGATGAAGATGACGCCGGGCACGATCCAGAGGAGGCAGGGCAGCCAGCCGAAGGCCAGGCATGCCGCGATGGGCCCGACGATCGGACCCGCGGCGGCGATGGCGCTGAAGTGCTGGCCGAGGAGATAGAAGGGGCGCGCCGGAACGAAGTCCACGCCGTCGCTCCGCGCCACCGCCGGGGTCGTCCGGCTGTCGTCGAGCCGGAACCTGGAGGCGACGAACCGGCCCCAGAACGTGTAGCCGAGAGCCAGGATGGCGATGACGGCCGCGGCGAGGAGGGCGAGGCTCATGGGCGTATCATCGGGGGCGGCCGAGCCGAGTCAAGCCGCGGCCCGGCGGCAGCTCAAAGGGCCTCGGTCCGGATGTCGCCGGAAGGCCCCGGCGCGCCGGTCGGGGCGAGGCCGATTTCCCGAAGCAGGGGCTCCACGGCCACGGGCCGTCTCTCGGCGGCGGATCGCCGCACGGCCTCCATGACGCAGAACGTCTCGAGTCCCTCGGCGAGGTCCGGGGCGTGGGGCGTGCCGTCGACGAGGGCTCCGGCGAAGTGCTCCGCGTAGTTGGCGAACTCGCCGTAGTGCATGCCGTGCACCTCGCTCCCGAAGTAGTGATGCCGGAGAGCGTAGAGGGGGTCTTCCGTCACTTCCGTGCCGTCTTCGGCCGTGTGGACGTACCGCATGTCGTGGTACTGGGCGAGGCTCGTGCCGCGGCTTCCGAAGAGCACGAGCTCGATGGCGTTGCGGGCCGAGGGCAGTTCGTGGCAGCCGTAGTGTCCGAGGGCCCGGCCGATGCGGCCGTCCGCGGCGCGGAGGTTCACCGTGCAGACGTCGAACCCGCGGACGGCGTGGGCGCGGCCGAGTTCGGATCGGAAGCCGAGGGCGTGCACCTCCGCGATGGGGCCGAGGTACCAGCGGCAGAGGTCGAGGGGATGGCTCATGCCGAGGAAGATCCAGTCGGTGTCCGTGGCCGCCCAGGGGCTCTTCCTGTAGAACCAGTCCATCCTGTGGATGTAATGGGCGTCCACGAACTCCGCGGCGCCGATCTCGCCGCGCTCGAAGGCCCGGCGCTGGCGGATGAACGGCTCGAAGAAGCGGGTGCTCTGGCCGACGAGGAGCTTCCGGCCCGTCCGCCGGGCGGCTTCGAGGACGCGGCGCGCGTCCGCGACGGAGTTCACGAGGGGCTTCGTGCAGATCACGTCCCGCCCGGCGGCGAACGCGCGGGCGATGTGGTCCCCGTGCAAAGCGTCCGGCGTGTAGATGGCCACGATGTCCACGTCCGGCCGGGCGAGCATCGCGTCGTAGTCGGTCGTGTAGAAGATGTCCGGCCGCTCCTGCCGCGAGGCCTCGACCTTGGCCGGATCGATGTCGCATCCCGCGACGGCCCGGACCCGCGCGCAGCGCTGGAGTCCGAGGAGCAGGGTGCGGCCTTCGTGGAGGCCGAGGACTCCGATGCCCTTCCTGACCGGCGCCGGAGGGACCGGGAAGGTCGGGCGGATGCCGGGGATGTGCTCGATGAAGCTCACGACCGTTCCCTGGCTCCGTGGTCCGCCGCGGGCGGGGCGCCGGCGCGGCCGCGCCGTGGCGCCCTCGTCCCGCAGCGTCAGTTGATCTCGAGGGTCGTTGCCGCCGTCAGCTTCAGGGAGCACGCGGCCGCCGGCGGCTGGATGACGACGCCCTGGAAGGTCACGAGCGGTCCGCTCGGGAGCGGATCCGGGATCGTGAAGGTCTGGCGGGCCGTGCCGTTCGATCCGAGGACGAAAAGCGACTGCAGCGCGGGAGAGAAGACCTGCGTGACGTCGCCGAACATGGGAGGCGTTCCGATATCGACCCAGCCGATGCACCCGACGGGGTAGGGCGTGACGGACAGGGGTCCCGCGAAGAGCACGTAGGGCTGGCCGGGCGGACCGACCCAGTCGAACGTGACGGTCGAGCCGGCATCGACGAACGCCGTGAACGGCCCGGCGCCGGCGCATCCGATGCCGTTGATGCGGAGGCTGGCTTCGAGGCTGTTGTGCTGGCCGGGACCCGCTGGCGGCACGAAGGGCGCCGGAAGCTCGATGATGGCCTTCGAGAGGTTCTCCGACCAGACGTCGTTCCAGCGGTTCGTTCCGGGCGTGCAGAACTCGGAGAGCTCGGCGTAGTTCTCGAGGTAGAAGTTGTTGGGTTCTCCCGGGCACCAGTTCGCGTACGTGAAGGGCTCACCGCTGTCCCAGAGGAAGATCCCCTCCTGGACCTCGTCGGAGCAGCCGATCCAGGCGGCGAAGTACCCCGAGAAGCTGGCGTCGAGGAACGCCTGCTCGGCCGCGTCGTTGATCGCGACGACATGGCCTCCGGCGGTCTCCGCGAGGCACCGGGCCTCGGGCAGCGTCATGTAGCCGTCCGTGAGGAAGTAGACGTGGCCGTTGGCGGGGTTGGTCACCTGGACGGACTGGGCCGCAAGGACCGGAGCGACAGAGAGAAAGAGGGATGCAGCGACGGCGACTCGGCGCATCTTGGCCTCGCAGGTGGCAGGGAACGGGAAACCCGAAATCGGGCGCGATTATAGCGACGCAACGCGGCCCCTGCGAGTCCCGCCGAGTTTCGTGCGGCGGCTCACTCCTCCGCGAAGAAGCGCGTGATCCTCCGGCCGTCCCGGTCCTCCTCGAAGCGGCAGAGGACCGCGGGGTAGTCGGTGTCCGCGTGCTGGATCCGGATTCCGATCTTCCGGTCGAGGACGAAGCCCACGACCTGCTGCCGCGGGACCGCGCTCTGATCTCCCGTCTCGCCCGCGAGCGCGAGGGCGAAGGTCTGGTTGTGGCCGGCGTCGCCCTTCACGCGAAGCTCGTACCCGGGGCCGCCGGGCTCGGCGCCGCGAATCTCGAATCGCGCCGTGGTCCGGTCGGGGCCGCGCTCGATGATCAGCTCGAGGTGCGGTCCTTCGGGCGCGCGGGTCGCGGCGAAGGTGGCGGCGAGGAACCCGGGATCGAGGTCCACCCGGTGAGCGACGACCTCCTCCACCGTGCGGAAGCGATAGTCCTGAGGGCGTGTGACGGGGACGCCCGTGTCCACCTTGGCGACCCAGGTCTTCTGCTCGAGCCAGACCCCTTCGGCAGGGCGGCTCGCGGCGGGGGTCGGAGCCTCGCGCCCGTTCCCGCTGCACGCCGCGGCGAGGAGGGCGGTGGCGAGGAGGAGGCTGCGGAGCCCCGAGGACCTCGGGCGGGAGCAGTCTGTATACTTGTCCATGGCGCGGGGCGTCCGGTCCGGTCGGACGCGCCCGGCAGGACCAGAGGCCGCGAGGAACCCGCCGTGAACGTCCGACCCGTGAAGGTGCGGAGCCATCAGATCATCCATGCGGAAGTGGGGCCTGAAAAGGGGCAGATCGCGGGGACCGTCATCAAGTTCCTCACGACCTGGCCCGACGACCGGGGCCACTTCGCGGAGATCTTCCGCGACAGCGAAGCCGTCGCCCGCGGCTTCGTTGTGAAGCAGACGTCTCTCACGATGACGCGGCCGGGCACGATCAAGGCATTCCACTACCATCTCGAGCAGGACGATATCTTCTGCCCGGTCGCGGGCACGATCCGCATCGCCCTCGTGGACTTCCGAGAGGACTCGCCCACCTTCGGCATCGCCAACTCCATCTTCTGCGGCGACCGTTATCTCAAGGCCGTCCGGATTCCGGCGGGCGTGGCCCATGGCTACGAGGTCCTCGGGAGCGCCGAGATGACGATGGTCTACTGGACGAACCAGCACTACAACCCGAAGGACGAGTTCCGCTCTCGTTTCGACGACCCGGCCATCGGTTTCACGTTCTGGGGCGTCGAGCACCGCTGATCCGCCCGCCGCCGCGGCGCGCCGGACCGCACGGCCACGTCCGCGGCGGTTCAGGCGAGGACCCTGGCGAGCACGAGGCCGCCAAGCGCGAGGAGGAACACGGCGAAGACGCGGCGGAGGATCGGAACCGGGAGGGCGTGGGCGAGGCGGGCGCCGAGCGGGGCGAGGAAGAGGCTCGGGACGGCGATGGCGGCGAGCACCGGCAGGTGGACGAAGCCGAGGGATCCCGGCGGGAGGGCGGTCGTGCCGTGGCCGGCCACCGCGTAGCCGATGGCGCCCGAGAGGGCGATGGGCAGACCGAGCGCCGCAGACGTGCCGACGGCCTGACGCATCGGGGTGTTGCAGAGGACGAGGAAGGGGACGGTCATGCTCCCGCCGCCGATGCCGACGAGGGCCGACACGACTCCGATGAGGGCGCCGGCGGCGCCGAGGCCGGGCGCATGCGGGGTCCTGCGGGTGGGGTGGGGCGGCCTGTTGCGGAAGAGACGGACGGCGACGGCTGCGACGAAGGCGACGAAGAAGATCCGCAGGGCGAGCGTTCCGATCCGGCGCGCGAGGATCGCGCCGCCGAACGTGCCCAAGAGCGTTCCCGCCGCCAGGGGCGCGAACAGGGTCCAGAGGACGGCGCCGCGGCGGTGATGGGCGAGAAGCGAGGCCACCGACGTGAGGACGATGACCCCGAGCGAGGTTCCGAGGGCCATGTGATGGACCGTGTCCTGCGGCCGGCCCTGCGTCTCGAAGGCGGCCGAGAGGACGGGAACGATGACGAGTCCGCCGCCCACGCCGAGCAGTCCGGCGAAGAACCCCGATGCGGCGCCCGTCAGGCCGTAGAGAAGCCACTCCATGGCCGTCAGCAGGCCCTCGCGGCCGGGCCGCCGTCCCTTCGTGCTGCCCCGCTGCCGAGCGCCGTGGCGGCGCCGGTCTTTCCCATGTCCGGTTCCACATGACACCTTATCAGCCCGCCGGCGGATCGCGTCCGCCGCGACGCGTCGTGAGCGGCCCGGAGGCGAGGATGAACGTATCGGCCCCCCGCGTGACAGATGCCGGCATCGCCCTCGCCCTCGTGGCGTGGCTTCTCGCGCCAGCGCCGGCTCCGGGCCAGGCTGCGCGGGCCGCCGGAGATGTCGAAGCCTCGATCCGCGCGATGATCGACCGGGAGATGCGGGCCAACGATCTGCCCGGCTTCGCCCTCGCGCTCGTCCGCCCCGGCGCCGGCCCCTGGTTCCATGCGGCCGGTGTCGCCGATCCGGCCGCGCCGGCGCCCGCGTCCGCCGCGACGATCTGGCGGGCGGGTTCCATTTCGAAGCTCTTCACGGCGCTGGCCGTCATGCGCCTCGTGGAGGCGGGGCGCCTCGATCTCGACCGGCCCGTCGAGGCTTATCTCCCGGAGCTTCGCCTCGAGAACCCCTTCGGCGAGCCTGTCACGCTGCGCCGGCTCATGAGCCACACAGCCGGTCTCGTCCGCGAGCCGCCGGCAGGAAGCTACTTCGATGCCGCGGAGCCGGACCTCGCCGCCACGGTGGCGAGCCTCTCCGGGACCCGCCTCGTCGTCCGTCCGGGCGAGACCGTGAAGTACTCGAATGCCGCCGTCGCCCTGGCGGGGCGCATCGTCGAGGTCGTGTCGGGCGAGCCGTTCGCCGATCACGTCCTCCGCCGATTCCTCCGCCCGATCGGCATGCCGGCGGCTTCCTTCGCCCGGGGCGCCGCCCCCGCCGGCCGCCTTGCCACGGGCGTCATGTGGACGCTCGACGGCCGCCGTTTCGCCGCCCCGACCTTCGACCTCGGCATGGCGCCGGCGGGCTCTCTCTACGCGTCGGTCGAGGATCTCGCCGCCTTCGCGCGCTGGCTCCTCGTGCGGGGTCGGACCGCCGCGGAGCCCATCCTGGCGCCGGAGACCCTCGAGTCCATGTGGGATCCCGCGAACGGCGCGGGGAAGGGCCGGCGCGTGGGGCTCGGGTTCACGGTGTCGTCTCTCGGCGGCCGGCGCACGGTCGGGCACGCCGGCGCCATCTACGGCTTCGCCACGAGCCTCATCGTCCTTCCGGACGACGGGATCGCCGTGGCGGCGGCCACGAATCTCGACGCCGCCAATCCCATCGTGGAGGCCATCGCGCGCCACGCGGCCCTCTCGGCCCTTGCGGTCTCCCGCGGCGAATCGCTCCCGTCGGTCGAAACACCCGATCCGCTTTCGTCGCGGGCGCGATACCGCCCCGCGGATCCCGCCTCGCCGCGGCCCGCGCCCTGTCCTCCATCCCTCCGCCCTCTCATCGGGCACTACGGTTTCGATCACAACGTCCTCTATCTCCGCGAGGAGGCCGGACGGCTCCATGCGCTCATCGAGTGGTTCTTCGACGATGTCCTCACGGAGGCGGCGCCCGACCGCTTCGTCTTCCCGGACGCCGGCCTCTACGCCCGGGAGGAGCTGCGCATCGAACGCGATGCCGCCGGCCGCGTGACGGGCGTCCTGCTCTCGGGGCTCCGCTTCCCGCGGAGGGCCGTGGCGCCGGAGGATGGATCGAGCTTCCGCATCCGACTCCTGCGGCCCGTGGAGGATCTGAGGCGCGAGGCGACGGCTGCGGCGCCGCCCCCCGGGCTTGGCGGCACCCGCGCGCCGGATCTTGCGGACGTCACGACCCTCGACCCGACCCTCCGGCTCGACATCCGCTACGCCACCACGAACAACTTCATGGGGGCCACCTTCTACGCGACGGCGCGCGCCTTCCTCCAGCGGCCCGCGGCGGACGCGCTCGCCCGCGTCCAGCGGGCCCTCGCCCCCCGCGGCTTCGGCCTCCTCATCCACGATGCCTATCGCCCCTGGTCGGTGACGAAGATGTTCTACGAGGCCACCCCTCCCGAGCTCCGCCATTTCGTGGCCGACCCGGGCCGGGGCTCGCGCCACAACCGCGGCGCCGCCGTGGACCTCACCCTCTGCGACCTCGCCACGGGCCGCCCCGCCGTCATGCCCGGCGGCTACGACGAGATGACCGAGCGCTCCCATCCCACGTACCGCGGGGGCACGAGCGAGGAACGGTGGCTCAGGGACCTCCTCCGGTCGGCCATGGAGGCCGAGGGGTTCGCGGTCTACGAGTTCGAGTGGTGGCACTTCGACTACCGCGACTGGCGCGAGTACCCCGTCCTCAACGTCCCCTTCGAGAAGCTCTGAATCGCCCGCGCGGCGTGCCCGTCGCCCATCTTGAGCGCGGGAGCTTCGTCGCTACTCTGCGGGAAGGCCGCCTCCGCCTCCGTCCCATGACACCATCGCAACCGTTCCTCGCTCTTGCCGCCGTCATCGTCCTCGCGCCCGCGGTCCGTGCGGACGGGGAGGAAGACCTGGCCACCCGCGTGCACCGCCTCTTCAGCGTCAAGTGCGTCGAGTGCCACGGGAGCGATCTCCGGAAGCCGAAGGGGAAGTTCGGCTACGTCCTCGATCTCGAGCGCGTCGCCAACCGCTACGTGACCCACAAGCGGCCCGACAACTCCGAGCTCTACATGCTCCTTGCCGCCCCGAGCCCGAAGGATCGGATGCCACCGGAGACGGCGAAGAACGGCCCTCTCACGACGGAGGAGATCGACGTCGTGCGGCGCTGGATCGCCGAAGGTTCGCCGCCGCCACGCAGCAGGGAGGCGGCCTCCGAGCCGGCCGCCGGCGCGACGCCCCGTCTCCCGGCTCTCGCGGCCCGCCTCCATCCCTTCGCCGTTCACTTCCCCGTGGTTCTGGTCCTTGCGGCGGCCTTCGCCGAGGTGCTGCGCGTCCTCTTCCGGCGCGAGGGGCTCGTGTCCGCCCGCCTCTTCCTCCTTCGTCTCGCGATCCCGGCCGTCCTCGTCGCCGGCGCCACGGGCTGGCAGGCGGGCCTGCACGCGGGGTTCTCCGGCGCGCCCCTCGAGCGCCACCGCTTCACCGCCCTCGCCGCCGCCGCCCTCACGCTCCTCACCGCGTTCCTCGGCGAGTGCTGTCACCGCGCCGGCCGGCGGCCACCGGCCTGGCTCTTCCCGGGTCTTCTCCTCCTTCTCGCCCTGGCCGTCGCCGCCGCCGGATTCCTCGGCGCGGAACTGACCCACGGGCCGAACCACCTCGGCCTCTGATCCCATGAGTCCCGCGAGGGGTTCATGGATGCGGCCCACCGGGAGTTCAGGGTGGAGGAGAAGAAGCAGCAGGACTGGTGTCGTGCGTCACACATACCGTTACATGTCCCGACGAGGACCGGATTCACTGGCTCCATCTCGCCGGATCTTCTCGGGCGGGGCTTCGTTGCTCGCCCTCCCCCACAACCCATCCAGGGTTGCTTCCGGGCTCGCGCCTCGCCCCGCACGAGAATCTCTCGGCGAGTCTGTTCGCATCTGTGTGACGCACCACACTAGCCGGCGGCGAGGTGCCCGACGAGGATCCGGGCGCCCAGTGCGATGAGCACGAGGCCGCCGGCGAAATCGAGGCGCCGGCCGAGGGCTGCGCCGAACCGCCGGCCCGCGAAGAGGCCGAGCGTGCTGGCTGCGGCCGTGACGAGTCCGATCGTGGCGACGGATCCGGCCAGGGGCGCCTCGAGCATGGGGAGCGTGATCCCCGCCGCCAGCGCATCGATGCTCGTGGCGATGGCGAGGAGGACCATCACCCGGGGGGCGAAGGGGTCGGTGGCGGCCTCGGCCTTCGGCGCGCCGCCGTCCGGCGCCGCGCGCATCGTGTGAACGCCGATCGCCGCGAGGACCGCGAAGGCGATCCAGTGGTCCCAGGCGGCGACGACGCGCCCGAGCCCCTTGCCGATCTGCCAGCCCGCGAGGGGCATGAGCGCCTGGAAGCCCCCGAAGTACGCCGCCACGCTCAGGGCGTGGCGGGCCGTGATCTTCGGGATCATGAGCCCCCTCACCGCCGCCACGGCCGTGGCGTCCATGGCGAGTCCGACGGCCAGAACGACGATCGCTCCGATGCTCACCCGCCACCCTACCAACGCCGCGCCGCCCCTCGTCGCCGGGGACCAGCGGGAAGACCGGGCGGTGCTGCGGTCGTCGAGGTCGTCGCCACCCTGAGGCCGTGCTCCGCGCAGATTGGAACCCGGCCGGCAAGCGACCGGCGCAATGACTCCATGTAACGTGTTACGTTCCAGCAGCTTAAAAGTGTGTCATTCCAATGAGTACAGATTATCGATAATGTGTACTCAACAAGAGGACAGATGGAGGCGCCCTTACCGCCATGCCTCTGCACCCCGTTCTGGCCGAGAAATTGCGCCTGGCCGTGTCGGCGGCCGAGCCGCGGGCGCTGACGCGTCGCGACGCGCGGCTGACCTCCATCCCGGCCAAGGTCCATGCGGTGATCGGGATGCGGCGCGCCGGGAAGACGACCTTCCTGCGCCAGCTCGAGGACGAGCGCCGCCGGACCCTCGCCCCCGAGCGCGCGATCTACCTGAGCTTCGAGGACGACCGACTGGCGGGCATCGGCGTCGAACAGCTCGGATGCCTCCTCGAGGAGTACTACCGCCTGTACCCGTCGTTGCGCGCGCGGGAGACCGTGTCCTGGTTCTTCGACGAGATCCAGCTCGTCCCCGGGTGGGAGCGCTTCTGCCGCCGTGTGCTCGATACCGAACGCTGCGAGATCGTGGTCTCGGGGTCTTCCGCGCAGATGCTGTCACGGGAAGTGCACACGTCGCTCCGGGGTCGCGGCATGGCAACGGTCATTCGGCCCTTCAGCTTCCGCGAGTTCCTGCGTCACCGGGATGAGGAACCGCCGCGAGGTGCCTGGTTCCCGACCGCGGTCGAGCGATCGCTCATCGAGAGGCGTTTCCGTGAGTTCCTGGTCGAGGGTGGCTTCCCCGAAGCGCAGAGCCTTGCTGCGAGCGAGCGGATCGAGTTGCTGCAGGGTTACGTCGACACCGTGCTGTTTCGTGACGTCGTCGAGCGCTATGGCGTGACCCAGGTCGTGGCGCTGCGCTGGCTCGTGCGCCACTGTCTGCGCAACCCGGCCGGGAGCTTCAGCGCTCATCGCCTGCACCGGGATCTTCGGTCGCAGGGACACGGTGTGGCCAAGGACGCGGTGCACGCCATGCTCGGCCATCTCACAGACGCGTTCCTCCTCTCCCTCGTGCCGCTCGCCACCGAATCGGAGCGGAGGCGCAACTCGAATCCGCGCAAGGTCTACCCGGCCGATCCCGGACTCATCCCGGCTTTCGACGCCAGCGGCCGTGGCAACCTCGGCCATGCTCTCGAGAGCGCCGTGTTCAACGAGCTTGAACGGCGCGGCGCTGACGTCGCGTACGTGAAGACGACGGCGGGCCTCGAAGTCGATTTCCTGGCCCGCCATCC
>CAYQRN010000079.1:0-18677 GCA_964419995.1 uncultured Planctomycetia bacterium | reverse complement strand
GTCGGCGTCGAGATCGGAGATGAGGGCGATGTGCTCGAGGAAACCCTGCGGGCCGCCGTCCTGGCGGACGTCGTAGTCGCCGGCGGCGGCCGTGAGGGCGGCGAGGATCTCCACGGCGTCGAGGGCCTCGCCGGAGCGGACACGCTCGGCCGCGGCGTCGAGAAGGCCCGAGGCATCGAGGGCGGCATCGAGCATGGCCCGGGCCGTACTGTCGTGGAGCCGGATGTGGTCGAGACCCTCGAGGAAGGATGCGAGTCCGGCGGACATGGGCGCCGAGAGGCGCGGGCGAAGGGAGGGATCGGCGATGAGATGCCCGAGGGGGATGCCCTTCTCCACAGCGGCCGCGGCGAGCCGGGCCACCGTCCGCGGTCCGATACCCCGCGAGGGCGATGTCACGGCGCGGGCGAAGGCGAGGGTGTCCGAGGGGTTGAGCGCGAAGCGGACCCAGGCGAGGGCGTCCTTGACGTCGCGGCGGCGGTAGAAAGCGAGGCCGGCCACGACGGCGTAGGGGATGCGGGCCTCGAGGAGCGCCCTCTCGATGAGGAGCGAGAGGGCGTTGGTCCTGAAGAGGACGGCAATGTCGTCGGGCCGGGCCCCGCTGTCGATCCGATCGTCGATCATGCGGGCGATGGCGCGGGCCTCGGCGTGCTCGTCGGGATACCGGCAGTGGCGGACGGGCGCGCCCTCGATCCGCGTGGGGATGAGCGTCTTCGGGAGGCGGCGCCGGTTCCGGGCGATGACGGTGGAGGCGGCCCGCAGGATCGCGGCGGTGCTCCGGTAGTTGCGCTCGAGGCGGATCGTCGTGCAGCCCGGGAAGTCCTCCTGGAACCTCAGGATGTTCTCCACGGTGGCGCCGCGCCAGCTGTAGATCGCCTGGTCGGGATCTCCCGTCGCGCAGACGGATGCGCCTCCGCCCGCGAGGGCGCGGACGATGGCGTACTGGGTCGCGTTCGTGTCCTGGAATTCGTCGACGAGGATGTGATCGAGGCCCTCCTGCCAGCGCCGCCGGACGCCGGCCTCCGTGTCGAGGATGCGCAGAGTCAGGCCGAGGAGATCCTCGAAATCCACGGCATTGGCCGCCCGGATGCGCTGCTCATAGGCGGCGAAGATCGTCCGGAAGGAGGGGAGGAGAGCTTCGTGAGGTTCCGGATCCGGGTCGTCCGGCGTTCTGCCGGTCGACTTCGCGGCGGCAATGAATCCGGCGACGCGGGCTGGCGAGTACGGAGTCGGGTCGATGTGCGCGTCGTCGAGGATCGCGCGCACGAGCCCGGCGGAGTCATCCTCGTCGAGGATCGTGAAGTCCGTCCTCAAACCGAGGCAGCCGATCTCGGCGCGGAGGAAGCAGGCGCCGAAGGCATGGAACGTCGATACCCACGACTCGACGTTCCCCGTGAGCTCCGCGACGCGGCGGGCCATCTCCCGTGCCGCCCGGTTCGTGAAGGTGACGGCGAGGATGCGATCGGGCGGGACGCCCCCGGAGATGAGGCGGGCGATGCGCCGCGTGATGACGCGGGTCTTCCCCGATCCCGCGCCTGCCAGGACGAGGAGGGGGCCGTCGTCGTGCCGCACGGCAGCCTCCTGCTCGGGGTTCAGGTCCGCGAGGATGGGGTCCGCCGTGTCCATGGGGATTGCGGGGCATGATGCCACGGCAAGGGGCGGCCTTCGACGCGGGCCGCGCCCCGTTGATGTTCCACCGTCCGCGGGGGTATAAGCGGATCCGCGGCGCGGCGGCGTCCCCCGAAGTGAAGAGGGCCCGCGCGGCGCCGGCTCCGGCGGGCAGTCCCATGATCAGGGCCATCGGCGTGGACATCGTCGACGTTCGGCGGATCGAGCGGATCGCCGCCCTCCGGGGGCGGACGTTCCTCGACCGCGTCTTCCTGCCCGCCGAACAGGCCTTCTGCGACGCACGTCCGAGACCCGGCGAGCACTATGCCGCCCGTTTTGCAGCCAAGGAGGCCGTCCTCAAGGTCCTCGGGACGGGCTGGGCGGGGGGGCTCGGCTTTCGCGACGTGGAGGTGGTCCGCGCCGAGGGGGGCCGTCCGGAGGTCCGCCTCTCTCAGCGGGCGGGGGTCCGGGCCCGGGACACCGGCGTCGGCCGGATCCTGCTCTCCCTTTCCCACACCGCCGAAATGGCCATCGCGGAGGCCATCGGCCTCGCCTGATGTCGCGGCAAGAGTCGCCGTCAGAGGCGGTTGCGGCGGCGGCCTCGCGATCTCCGGGGGCTCGTGATGCCGGAACGGCGCCCGGTCGTTCCGATTCTTGGCATTCCTGGGGTCGGGGCGTAGACTTCCATCCTTTTTTCGTCGATCCGATGACCGTCGGTCCCGCGCGGATCGGCGCAGACATCGCGGCCTGTGGCCGGTGGAATCGGAGGAGCAGCGATGGAGCTCTATCTCGTTCTCGGCGTCAGCGTTCTCGGCCTCGTCGTGGCCGGCGCCCTGGCGCGGTGGGTGCTCGCGCTCGACCAGGGGCCCGAGAACATGCGGAAGGTCTCGACGGCCATCCGGCAGGGCGCCGAGGCGTTTCTCCGCCGGCAGAACGGGACCATCATCCGGATCGCGGTTCCCCTCGCTGCTCTCATCTACATCCTTTATGCCTTCGTGCGGACGCCCACGTCCCATGACCCGGCCGGCCGCGGGGCGCTGGCCCTCTGGACGACGCTCTCCTTCGCCCTCGGCGCCGCGTGTTCCCTCATCGCCGGCTACGTCGGCATGTGGATCTCCATCCGGACGAACATCCGCACGGCGGCCGCCGCGTGCTCCACGCTCAACGGAGCCCTCCAGGCCGCGCTTCGCGGCGGCGCCGTCTCGGGCCTCCTCGTCGTGGCCATGTCGCTCCTCGGCGTCGGCGGGCTCTATGCCATCGTGAAGCTGACGGGCGCCGTCAGCGACGACACGAAGATCCCGCTCCTCATCGTGGGCTACGGCTTCGGCGCGTCCCTCGTGGCCCTCTTCGCCCAGGTCGGCGGCGGCATCTACACCAAGGCCGCCGACGTGGGCGCCGACCTCGTCGGCAAGGTGGAGGCGGGGATTCCCGAGGACGATCCGCGAAACCCGGCCGTCATCGCCGATCTCGTCGGCGACAACGTCGGCGACTGCGCCGGCCGCGGCGCCGACCTCTTCGAGTCCACGGCGGCGGAGAACATCGGCGCCATGATCCTCGCCGCAGGCGTGGTCGAGGCCGCGCGGCGACACGGACTCGCCATCGGAACGACGGAGGCCATCGGGGTCATCATGTTCCCCCTCGTGGCCCGCGCCTTCGGCATCGTGGCCTCCATCATCGGGCTCTTCTTCACGAAGATCCGCGAGGACGACGATCCCATGAAGGGGCTGAACCGCGGCTACTACGCCACTTCGGTGCTGGCGGCCATCGGCTTCCTCGTCTCCACGAAGTGGCTCCTTGCCCCCGTGGCGCCCGACGCCTGGCTGCGGTTCTTCTTCTGCGGCCTCATCGGCGTCGCCACCGCCCAGGCCTTCGTCTACATCACGCAGTACTACACCGAGTACAAGTACCGGCCCGTCCGCGAGATCGCCGACGCATCCGCCACGGGGCCGGCCACGAACATCATCGCCGGTGTGGCCGTGGGACTCGAGAGCGTCTTCTATCCGGTCCTCGTCATTTCCGCCGCCATCATCGGCTCCTACCTCCTCGGAGACTCGGCGCTGCCCGGAGCGGGTCTCTTCGGAACGGCCGTGGCCACGATGGGCATGCTGGGCACGGCGGCCTACATCCTCGCCATGGACACGTTCGGCCCCATCACCGACAACGCCGGCGGCATCGTCGAGATGAGCGGCCAGCCCGAGGATGTCCGGCGCCGAACCGACCGGCTCGACGCCGTCGGCAACACGACCAAGGCCCTCACCAAGGGCTATGCCATCGGGTCCGCGGCCCTCGCGGCCTTCCTGCTGTTCTCGGCCTACACGGACGAGGTCCGGAACTACGGAACGAACCTCGAGTCCGTGAACCTCTCGAAGCCCGAGGTCTTCGTGGGCGCCATGCTCGGGGCCATGCTCGTCTTCTTCTTCTCGGCCCTCACCATCAAGGCCGTGGGTCGGGCCGCCAAGGAGGTCATCGAGGCGGTCCGCGTCCAGTTCGCGCCGTTCCGGAAGGGCGGCGAGCTGCGCCTGCCGGACGATTTCGCGCCGGACTACGGCCGGGTCGTGGACATCGTGACGCGCGGCGCACTCCGGCAGATGGTGTTCCCCGGCATCGTCGTCGTCGTCATGCCCGTCATCACGGGCCTCGTCTTCAAGGCTATCGGGCGGTCCCTCGGGCAGGCCGGACTCGGCGCCGAGGTGGTCGCCGGGTTCCTCATGGTCGGGACCATCGCCGGCGTCCTCATGGCCCTCTTCCTCAACAACGCCGGCGGCGCCTGGGACAACGCCAAGAAGTACATCGAGACCGGAGCCCACGGCGGCAAGCGGAGCGAGCCCCACAAGGCCGCCGTCGTCGGCGACACGGTGGGCGATCCCTTCAAGGACACGGCGGGACCCTCGATCCACGTCCTCATCAAGCTCCTCTCGACGATCACCCTCGTCCTCGCGCCGCTCTTCCTCTGATCGCGGGGAGGCCGTGGTATAAGCGGACGCGGGTCGGACCGGTCTTCAGAACCGGTCCGCGCGTCCGCCGCCCTCGATGACCACGCGACCCGTCCCGCTTCTCAGGCCCGACGACACGCCATCCCGGCACCGGGCGTCCGGGATCCGCAGAGCGGCCGGCAGCAGCGCCGCAGGAGTCCTCGGGGCGACGGTTGCCACGGTCGCCTTCGCCGCGGTGCTGGAGCCGGGCGCGCTTCCCTCCACGCCGGCCGAGGCCCTGAGCGCGGGCGTCGAGATCCTGAGCCATGCCGCCGTCATGGCGGCGGCCGTCCTGGTCGGGGCCCTGCTGCTCCTCGGAGCGTGCGGGGCGCTGTCCCGGCGGTGGACATCCGCCGGCGTCGCCGTCCCGCTGGCGGGCGCCGGCCTCGTCGGAGTGCTGCTTCTCCGGCTCAACGCCGACAACCTCGCCGGCGCGTGGCTCGCGTCCCATCCTCTTCGGTGGCCGTTCGTCGTGGGAATCGAGCTCGCCGTGGGAGTCGGTGCGCTGGCGCTCGGCGCCCTGGCCGCTGCGGCCCTCGGAGGCCGTCACGCGCCGTTCCTCGTGCGCGTTGCTATGGCCACCGGCGCGGCGGCGTGGTTCGCGCTCCTCCTCTCCGCCGCCGCGCTGGCGGCTCCCCGCTCCCCGTCCACGGCGGCTCTCGGCCTCCTCGGCGCGGCCGCCGGGCCCGTTGCGGCGCATGCTCTGCTCCGGAGGCGGATCTCCCGCGTTCCGTCTCCACGTCTCGCGGGCGCGGGGCTCGGCCTCCTCGGCGCCGCCGCCATCGCGGCGGACGGCTGCCTTCTCACGGGGATCTACCCCGGCTTCCACCGGGGGCTCCTCGTCGTGTCCGTGCTGTCCCTGGTCGCGGGGGCGGCCGCCTGCTGGACATCCCGGCGCCTTCACGCCATCGCGGGGTTCGCGGCCATCGTCGTCCTTGCCGCCGGCCTTGCGGCCGGTCTCCGCCAGCGGGGCGGTCCTTCCGGATCGGAAGCGGCGGCGCGGGCCGCCGTCCTCTCGGGAGTGCTCGCCCCGGCTCTGCCGCTCACCGAACGCGTCCTCGAACTGCTGGCGCCCCGGGCCGCGCTTCCCCGCGGCGATCCCGCGGAGTGGGCTCAGGTGCTTGAGCGCATCGTACCGGATGCCGGCGGCCCGGCGGCTCCGGCGGCCGTGCAGGCCGCGCGGGACTGGAACGTCGTCGTCCTCAGCATCGATGCCGTGCGAGCCGACGTGACGGGCTTCACGGGAGTCCGCTTTCCCGCGGCCGCCGGGCGCAGCGCCACCCCGGGGCTCGACCGATTCGCGGCCGGCGCCACCGTTTTCGAGAGGGCCCGCACGACCTATCCGACGAGCAGCCTCGCCTATGCGTCCCTCTTCACGGGGCTCCATCCCCGGGCCACGCCGACCGCCCGGGCCGTGGCCGGAACCGGGGGCTCCGGAGCCGGTCCGCAGTCCCTTCCGGCCTTCGTCCGGGCGGCGGGGATCCGGTCGGCGGCGGTGTCCGCCTACCCCGAGTCCTGGCGCCGCGATCCGGAGCTTCTCGGATGCCTCGCGGCGGAGTTCGACGTGTTCGACGCGGCCGGGGACCCGGAACAGGAGACTGCGGAACACGTCGCCGAGGCGTCCATCCGGCATATCCGGCGTCTCGCCGGAGAGCGTTTCCTCCTCTGGACGACGTTCTTCGACGCCCACGAGCCCTACGACGGTCCGCCGCCCGGCGGCGGGCCCGATGGACCGGAGGGCCGGTATCTCGGCGATGTCGCCCGGGCCGATGCGGGAGCCTCCCGGATCCTCGACGTGCTCCGCGAGCTTCGGCTCCTCGACCGCACGATCGTCGTCGTCCACGCGGACCACGGCGAAGCCTTCGGGGAGCACGGCCACCGGACCCACAACTCGAACCTCCACGAGCCGCAGACGCACGTGCCCCTCGTCATCGGCGTCCCCGGGCTCCAGCCGCGCCGGATCCCGGAGACCGTGAGCCTCGCGGACGTCCTGCCGACGCTCCTCGACCTTCTCGGGATCCCCGTCCCCGCCGGGCGGACGGGGCGGTCTCTCGTGCCGCTCCTCCGCGGCGGCCGGGCGCCGGAGGGTGGCGTGGCGTTCGCGGAACTCCTCTCCCTCACCGGCAGCACGACGCCGTCGCAGGCCGTCTGGCTTGGCCGATGGAAGGCCATCCGCCGCCTCGACTATCCCGCTCTGGCGGTCCACGATCTCGTGGCCGACCCCGGGGAGCGGCGGAATCTCCTCGGCGCCGACGGCGCCGTCGACGGGAGGCTCCTCGCCCTCATGGAGGCGTTCGACCGGAGGATCGGAGCGAGGGGCGCCTCGAGCCGGAGGCCCGGCCCCGACCCGGCTCTGCTGGCGCCGGAAGTCCTCCCGAGGATCGAAGCGCTCCTGGACGCCGGGGCACCGGTTCCGGCCGAACCGATCCTGGCGGCGTCGGATGTCCTGTGCACGCGGTTCCTGACGCCGCGCCGCTCCGTCGTCGCGCGGGCGGGGCCGGACCGCCTTCGCTCGATCCTGGCTCGGCTCGCGGCACGGATCGACGAAGATCAGGCTGCGGATCCCGCCGTGATCGGTGCGATCTCGAAGCTCCTCGGCGGTCTCGGTTGCGTGGATGCCCGGGACCGACTGGCGGCGAGGTTCCGGGACCGTCCGGAGGAGCGCGCCCTCCTGGCTGCGGGCCTTGCCTGCCTCGGAGATCCCGCCGTTCAGCCGTTCCTTCGGGCCGCCCTCGGCGAGCCGGCGGCGCTCCGTCCGGACCTCACGGCGCTCCTGCTCGCGCGAACGGGCGATCCGGCGGCGCGGCCGTGGGTCGAACGCGCGCTCCGTTCCGGAGAGGGCGATCTCCTCGGAGCGGCCCTGGCGGCTGCCGGGGCCTTCGGGGATGCCGCGCTCCTCGCGGCGGCGCGGGAGCGGCTCCGGGATCTCGAGGGCCTTTCCGAGGACGTTCTCGCGGCGGCTTCGGATCTCCTGGCCGGCGATGCTTCCGCCGAAGCGCTGGAGTTCCGTGCGGCCGTGGCCGGACGATCCTCTCGAGAGGGCCCTCATGCGGAGCCGGCGGGAGACGCGTGGCCGCCGTCGATTCGGGAGGAGCTGCCTGCCGCCGCGCACGAGGCGGAGGCGCACCGATTCTTCGCGGCCGGCTCCGCCCGCGATGCCGCGGACCGGTGGCAGAGGTCCGCGAACGCGAGCCGGCTGCCGCGGGTCGAGGCCCGCTTCCGGGCCGCGGAGGCCTTCCGCCTCGCCGGCCTTCCCGCGGAGGCCTCGCGTGTCCTTCAGGCTCTCGCGTCCGTCGCCGGCGATCGCGGTCCGGCGGAGAGGATCCGGCGCACCCGCCAGACGCTCGGCGATCCGCCGATCCTCCCGCGCGAGGGGCTCCGGCTCCATGTCCGGCTCCTCGACCCGCCAGCCGCGCTCAGGGCCGGCCAGTCGTTCGCTCTCCGCGTGGCGGTGACGAATGCCGGACCCTGGAGGCTCCCCGGAGGGCCGGCTCCGTTCGGGTGCCGGCTCGACCTCGTCTTCGATCGCTGCGAGGCTCCTCCCCCCGCGATGCCGGGGGACTGGACGTGGGGTGGTCTCCGGCTGCCGGACGAGGGGCTCATGCCCGGGGAGACGCGGGAACTCACGCTCATCGAGATCGCGCCGGCCGCCGTCCCGGGTGCGGGCGTCTCTCTCGTCCTGTCGCAGGACGGAGGGGTGCCGGGCGGTGCCGTCGTCTGGCGCCTCTGAGGCGCTGCGGGTCGCGGATCAGGGCGGCGTCCAGTACACGAGAGCGAGGGCGCCGAGGATGAGCAGGATCATCATGAGCGCGTCGGGCTCGATGAACCGCCGTCGCTTCTCGACGTGGTAGAGCTGGCCCATGATGGCCACTCCGGTGACGAGGATCACGGCGAGGCCCGTGAGGACGTGGGCGCGGGAGACCACCGTGAAGACGGGGGCGCCCGCGGCGAGGTCCACGGGGAGGAGCAGGACCATGTTGAAGGAGTTGCTGCCGAAGACGTTGCCCACGGCGAGGTCGAAGGCTCCCATGCGGACGGCGGCCATGGTCGCCACGAGTTCAGGAAGCGATGTCGAGAGCGCCAGGAGGGTCGTGCCGATGAACGTGCGACCGAGCCCGGAGAGCTGCGCCAACTCCTCCGCGGCGTGGGCGAGGCGGGGCGCGGCGAGGACGATGACGGCTGCCGACAGGACATAGCCGGCGATCGCTCTGGCGAGTCGCAGGCGGCCGGCGGGGATGAGGACGGCCTGGGGAGCCCCGCCCACCGCCGGTTTCGCCGCGATGACCTTCTGGTCGTAGTAGACGATCCGGAGGCCGAGGATCCACGCCAGCGCCACGGCGACCGTCGCCGCGCCGACGTGGCCGATGTGCCAGCGGGCTCCGGCCCGCGTGATGATCCCGACGCAGACGGCGGCTGTGAGCACGATGCTCATGGTGGCCGAGAGGGCGTGGGCAGCGGACATCCGCGAGAGGATTCGGCGGGGCGTCCGGTGCATGGCGTCGATGACGGCGAGGATGAGGAGATTGAAGAGGCTGCTCCCCATGAGATCGCCGACGGCGAGATCCACGGCGCCCATGCGCGCCGCGCTGATGTCCACGGTCAGCTCGGGGAGCGAGGTGGCGCCCGCCAGGAGCACGCTGCCCACGAGGAGCCGACCGAGCTTCGTGATATCCGCGATGGCGTCCCCGCAGCGCGTGAGGAACGTGCCCGCCAGCACGATGACGAGGGCTGCGCCGGCGAACTCGAGCAGGGCTTCGGCCACGGCGCGAACTTCCTCCGGATGCTGCGGCCCCACGACCCACGGCTCCGCTGCGGGTTATAACAGCCGGCCGCGGCAGGGCGCCGGCGCCGCCGCTTGCGAGACGAGGTCGATGATGAGCCCGCGGAAAAACGACGCCGCATCCGGGATGATCCTCGACACGGGAGGGCTTCAAAGCCTCATCCGGAGCCTCGGGGAGCGGGGGTTCGAGGTCATCGGCCCCGTGCTTCGGGACGGCGCCGTCATGTTCGACCGGATCGAGGACGTGGTGGATCTGCCCCGCGGCGTCATCGACGAGCAGGAGCCCGGCTCCTACCGTGTTCGCGGAACAGAGGAGGAGATCCGGTTCGGATTCGTCGTCGGACCCGACGGCCTCAAGCGCTGGCTCTTCCCGCCGGAGCGGCGCCTCTTCTCCGTGCGGCGCGCGGAGGGTGTCCCCGTCTTCGAGGCGGAGCCCCCGGACGTGCCCCCGCGGGCGTTCCTCGGCGTGCGCGCCTGCGATCTCCAGGCCCTCGCGATCCAGGACCGCGTGTTCCTCGGGGGCGACCCGCCGGACCCCGTCTACGAAGCGCGACGGCGGGACATCCTCCTCGTGGCCGTGAACTGCTCCCGGGCGGCGGCGACCTGCTTCTGCGTGTCCATGGGCGAAGGACCCCACGCCACGGCCGGCGCCGACATCGCGCTCACGGAACTCCGTCCCTCGGAGCTTCTCGCCACGGCGGGGACGGCGAGGGGCGCGGCGATCCTCGGCGGGCTCCCAGGCCGGCCGGCCGGAGCGTCGGATCACGGACGCAGGGCGGCGATCGAGGATGCGGCCGCGCGGTCGCAGCAGAGGCGGATCGAGACGTCCGGGATCCGGGGCGTCCTCGAACAGGCCGCCCTGCATCCGCGGTGGGAGGACGTGGCGTCGCGCTGCCTTGCCTGCGCCAACTGCACGCTCGTCTGTCCCACCTGCTTCTGCAGCACGGTCACGGACACGTCGGACCTCCGCGGAGATCACGCGGAGCGGTGGCGGCGGTGGGACTCCTGCTTCACGGCGGACTTCTCGTACATCCACGGAGGGAGCATCCGCGCCTCGACGCGCTCCCGCTACCGCCAGTGGCTCACGCACAAGCTCGGAACCTGGATCGACCAGTTCGGGACGTCGGGCTGCACCGGCTGCGGGCGGTGCATCGCATGGTGCCCGGCCGGCATCGATCTCACCGCGGAGGCGGCGGCGCTGCGGGAGCCGCCGGCCCCGCCCCTGGCGGAGGACTCTCCGGGCTCCGTCGCACTGCCAGGATCGCGCCGGGACGGCTCCGGGCTCGGGACACCGGGCGTCGGCGATCCTCTCCGGCAGCGTTCGGGGAGGGACTCGTGATGTCAGGCATCGGAGAGAGCCTCCGGGAGCATCCGTTCTTCCGGGGCATGGCGCCGGCGCACATAGCATTCGTGGCGGGCTGCGGCACCGCCGTCCGCTTCGAGCCCGGATCCATGGTGGCGCAAGAAGGCGCCCCCGCCACGGAGTTCTACGCCATCATGGAAGGGCGCGTGACCGTGGAGATGCACGTCCCGGCCCGGGGTTCCGTGGCGCTCCAGACCGTGGAGGCCGGCGAGGTTCTCGGCTGGTCGTGGCTTTTCCCGCCCCATGTGTGGATGTTCGACGGGCGGGCCGTCACGGCCACCCGCGCCGTCCGGTTCGACGGTCTCTGTCTCCGGAGGAAGTGCGACGAAGATCCCGTCTTCGGCTGCGAGTTCATGAAGCGCTTCGCCGCGGTCGTCGTATCCCGGCTTCGGGCCGCGCGGCTCCAGATCCTCGACATGTACGGCGATGCGGGCGGAGCCTGAGGTCGCGCCCGGACCCGGGTCGATGCTTCCCGTGCCGTGCCGCGTGCTGCGGCGACGGCGCGAGCTCCCCGGGACCGTGACTCTCGTGATCGGGGCCGTTTCCGGCGGTCCGCCTCTGCACATGCGCCCGGGCCAGTTCGCCATGCTCTACGCCTTCGGCACGGGGGAGGTGCCCATCTCCCTTTCCGGCGGCGGCGAGGGTCGCCTCCACCATACCATCCGGTCCGTGGGCGCCGTGTCGGAGGCACTGGCGCGGGCGAAGCGCGGCGACCACATCGGGTTCCGCGGCCCCTTCGGGACAGCGTGGCCGCTCGAGGATGCGGAGGGCGGGGATCTCGTCCTCGTCGCCGGCGGCATCGGCCTCGCGCCGCTCCGGCCCGTCGTGGAGGCCGTCGCCCGGCGCCGGCGTCGCTACGGTCGCGTCATGCTTCTCGCCGGCGCCCGGAGATCCTCGCAATTCCTCTTCGCGCGGGAGTTTCCCCGCTGGAGCACCCGTCACGGCATCGAGATCGCCCTGGCCGTGGATGCCGCGGAGGGCGGCTACGCCGGTCGCGTGGGGCCGGTCACGGACCTGATCCCCGGCGCCGGATTCGCGCCCGGGGCCGCGACGGCCTTCATCTGCGGGCCGGAGATCATGATGCGGCTTGCGGCGGAGGCTCTGGCGGCCCACGGCCTTCCACCGGGGCGGATCCATGTTTCCATGGAGCGGAACATGAAGTGCGCCGTCGGATTCTGCGGCCACTGCCAGCTCGGACCCGAGTTCGTCTGCCGGGACGGCCCCGTGTTCCCCTGGCAGCGCGTCGAGCGCCTTCTCCGCATCCCGGAAGTCTGATGTCCCGCCGGAAACCCCGCCTCGCCGTCTGGAAGTTCGCCTCCTGCGACGGGTGCCAGCTCACGCTCCTCAACTGCGAGGACGAGCTTCTCGATCTGGCAGGCGTCGCCGACATCGCGTATTTCCCCGAGGCGTCGCGGGCCATGGCGCCCCCGCCCTACGATCTCTCCCTCGTGGAGGGATCCATCTCGACGGCTGAGGACGTCGAGAGGATCCGTCACGTGAGGGCCGTCTCCCGGCGGCTCGTCACCATCGGCGCCTGCGCCACCGCAGGCGGCATCCAGGCGCTCCGCAACCTGGCGGACGTCCGGGAATACCGGGAGCGGGTCTACGCGCGGCCGGAGACCATCTCGGCCCTCGCCACCTCAACGCCCGTTGCGGACCACGTCCGCGTGGACTTCGAGCTCCGTGGCTGTCCCATCGACCGCCGGCAGCTCCTCGAAGTGCTCTCGGCTTTCCTTGCGGGACGGCGCCCGTCCATCCCCGCGGAGAGCGTCTGCCTCGAGTGCAAGCGGCGCGGCGCCGTGTGCGTCATGGTCGCCCGGGGAGAACCCTGCCTCGGCCCCATCACGCACGCGGGCTGCGGAGCCATCTGTCCCCCCTTCGCGCGCGGCTGCTACGGCTGCTTCGGGCCCGTGGGAGCGGCGGGGACCGGGATCCTCGCGCGGCGCCTCCGGGACGCGGGCGTCGCGGAGCGCGATATCGTGCGGGCGCTTCGCACGTTCAACACGGGAGCGGCGGCGCTCCTCGAGGAGGCGCGCCGCATCCCCGGGACGGAGGCGCCGTGACCCGCCGGACACGGACGATCCGCGTGGATCCCCTCGCGCGCGTGGAGGGGGAGGGGCGTCTCCACATCCGCGTGAAGGACGGACGCGTCGAAGACGTGCGCCTCGAGATCTTCGAACCTCCACGCTTCTTCGAGGCCTTCCTGCGGGGCCGCGCCTTCACGGAGGCGCCGGATGTCACGGCGCGGATCTGCGGCATCTGTCCGGTGGCGTACCAGATGAGCGCCGTGCACGCCATGGAGGACGCTCTCGGCGTCCGCGTCGCGGGGCCGCTCCGCGATCTCCGGCGCCTCCTCTACTGCGGCGAGTGGATCGAGAGCCATCTCCTCCACGTCGTCCTCCTCCACGCTCCGGACTTCCTCGGACTCGAGGACGGGGTGGCCCTCTCCCGCATGCATCCCGAGGCCGTCCGGCTCGGGCTCGGGATCCGCCGGGTCGGGAACAGGATCCTGACGCTCCTCGGGGGACGCTCGGTCCATCCCATCAGCGTTCGCGTGGGAGGATTCCATCGCGTGCCGACCCGCGCGGATCTCGCGCCCCTCCGAGGGGAGATCCACGCCGCCCTGGACGATGCTGTCCGGCTCATCCGCTGGGCCGCGGAGCTTCCCTACCCCGAGCTCGCGTGCGACGCCGAGCTCGTGACGCTCCGCCATCCGGACGAGTACCCCATGAACGAGGGACGCATCGTGTCGAGCGGCGGGCTCGACATCGCCCCCGCCGAATTCGAGAATCACTTCGAGGAACATCAGGTTCCGCACTCCACCGCGCTCTACTCCGTCCTGAGGGGGCGCGGGTCCTATCTCACGGGGCCCCTCGCGCGGTACACGCTCAACTCCGACCGCCTCTCGGCCCGGGCGAGGGACGCCGCGGCCGCCGCAGGTCTCGGGTCCGTGTGCCGGAATCCCTTCCGGAGCCTCCTCGTCCGCTGCGTGGAGGTCATCGAGGCCCTCGAGGAGGCCCGGCGGATCATCGATGCCTACGAGCCGCCCGATGCGCCGGCCGTGACGGTCCATCCCCGGGCCGGGACGGGACAGGCGTGTACCGAGGCGCCGCGGGGGCTCCTCTGGCATCGCTACCGCCTCGAGGAGGACGGCACGATCGCCGAGGCCCGCATCGTGCCGCCCACGTCGCAGAACCAGTCGGTCATCGAGGCCGACGTCCGCAGGGTGGCCGAAACCGGCCTCGCTCTCCCGAAGGAAGAGCTCTCGCGACGCTGCGAACAGGCCGTGCGGAACCACGATCCGTGCATCTCGTGCGCCACGCACTTCCTGAAGCTTCAGATCGAGACGATCTGATGGGTGGAGAGCGAGACGCCGCGGCGGTCGTCGTGGGGATCGGCAACGAGGGACGGGGCGATGACGGCGCCGGTCCTGCGGCCGCCCGCCGCGTGGCCGAGGCGGCCCTGCCGCAGCTTCGCGTGATCCAGCTCGGGATCGACGCGGCGGGTCTCCTCGATATCCTGACCTCCGCCCGGGACGTGATGGTCCTCGACGCCATGCGAAGCGGCCGTTCCCCCGGGACCATTGCGGAGTACGACGCCGCCCGGGAGCCGCTTCCGCGGGAGTCCTTCGCGCTCACGTCGTCCCATGCTCTCGGAGTCGCCGAGGCGATCGAGATCGCCCGGGCCCTCGGACGGCTGCCGGCTCGCCTCGTCGTCGTCGGGATCGAGGCGGGGGAGGCGGCGGCGGGGTCGCCCCTGTCCGGCGCCGTGGCCCGAGCTGTCGAGGAGGTGGCCTGCCGGATCGTCGACAGGGCCCGGAGGAGAGACGCCCGTGCATGAACAGGGCCTCGTCACCGCGCTGATCCGGCGCATCGAGGCCCTGACCGTCGAGCGGGGCGGCGTTGCCGTGAGCGCGGTGAGCGTGCGCCTCGGGGCACTCTCGCACCTCTCGCCGGCGCACTTCACCGAGCACTTCGAGCGTGCGGCGGCGGGGACCCCGGCCGAGGGAGCCCGCCTCCGGATCGAGACATCCTCCGATGAGACCGCGGAGGGAGCCTGCGGCATCCTCCTTCTCGCCGTGGACGTGGAGGTGCCGGAGTGACGCGGTTCGGGCCGCCCGGGCTGCCGGGGGGCCGCATCCGACTGCGCGTGACGGTGCGCGGCCTCGTCCAGGGCGTGGGGTTCCGGCCCTTCGTCCACCGCGTCGCCACGGCATCGGATCTCGCCGGCTCCGTGCGGAACACGATGTGCGGCGTCGCGGCCGAGGTGGAGGGGCCGGCGGAAAATGTCGATCGCTTCCTCCGCCGCCTTCGCGCCGAGGCTCCGGCGGCCGCCCTCATCGAGGACATCGCGACCGAGGAGATCGCCCCCGCGGGGGGAGATGGCTTCGAGATCCGGGCGAGCTGCGGGGAAGGGGGAGAGGCAGTGACGCTCATTCCTCCGGATCTCGCGACGTGCGATGCCTGCCTCCGCGAGATCCACGACGCCGGGGACCGCCGCTTCCGCTATCCCTTCACGAACTGCACGCTCTGCGGGCCGAGATACACGATCATCGCGGCACTGCCCTACGACCGGGCTCGCACGTCCATGGCGGGGTTCACCCTGTGCCCGGCCTGTCGGGCGGAATACGAGGATCCGGCCGACCGCCGCTTCCATGCCGAACCCGTGGCCTGTCCCGCCTGCGGCCCGACCCTGACGCTCCGCGACGCGGGAGACGCGCCGGTCGCCCGGGGCCACGAGGCGATCCGGGGTGCGGCGGAGGCCCTCGCGGCGGGGCGGATCGTCGCCGTGAAGGGCATCGGCGGCTTCCACCTCCTCGCCGGCGCGCGGAACGACCGGGCGCTGTCGGCCCTCCGGCGCGTGAGGGCCCGGCCCGAGAAACCCCTTGCCGTCATGTACCCCTCGATCGAGGCCGTTCGGGCGGACTGCCTGCTCGGCGAGGTGGAGGAGACCGTGCTCCGTTCGCCGGCGGCGCCCATCGTCCTCCTCGACCGCCGCCCCGGCGCGGCCGGACCGAGCCGGCTCCTCGCGCCGGGCAACCCCGCCCTCGGTGTCATTCTCCCCTACACGCCGCTCCACCATCTCCTGCTCGAGGCCGCCGGTTGTCCGGTGGCAGCCACGAGCGCCAATCGGCCCGGCGAGCCCATCATCGCGTCCGACGACGACGTGCGCCTGCGACTTCCGGGACTTGCGGACCTCCGCCTCGATCACGACCGGCCCATCCTGCGCCGCGCCGATGATTCGATCGTGCGCGTCCTCCTCGGACGACCCGTCGTGCTGCGGCGGGGGCGGGGCTTCGCGCCCCTGCCCGTGGAACTGCCGGTCGAATCGCCTCCCCTCGTCGCGGCGGGCACGCGCCTCCGGAACGCCCCGGGCCTCGCGTCGGGCCGCCGGGCCTGGCTCGGGCCCCACATCGGTGACCTCGGCACGGAGCAGGCGCTGCTGGCGCATGGGGAAGGCCTGCGGGGGCTCTGCTCCCTCCTTGGCGTCACGCCGGAGCGCGTCGTGGCCGACGCCCACCCGGACGATCCCGCAGCGGCCGCGGCCGGACGGGAGGGCGCGGAAGTGATCCGCGTCCAGCATCACGTGGCTCACGTCCTCGCCTGTCTCGCCGAGAACGGCCTCGACCACCCCGCGCTGGGCGTGGCCTTCGACGGCTTCGGCTTTGGAGCCGACGGGACGGCCTGGGGGGGCGAGTTCCTCCGGATTGCGACCTTCGGTGTCACACGCTTCGGCCACCTCCGAACGTTCCCGCTGCCCGGAGGGGACGCTGCCGCGCGGGAGCCGCGCCGCTCTGCCCTGGCCCTGCTCCACGAGACGGGCCGTCGCGAAAGGCTCCTCGACGGGACGATCCCCACGTCGGGGGCCTTCGCCCCCGCGGAGCGGGACCTGCTCCTCGCCATGCTCGATGGCAAGGTCCGGGCCCCCCGGACATCCAGCGCCGGTCGCCTCTTCGACGCAGTGGCGTCCCTCGCGGGCCTCCGGCAGGTCGTCACCTTCGAGGGCCAGGCCGCCATGGATCTCGAGTTCGCGCTTCCCGCCGCGGACGACGGCGGAGCCTATCCCGTGACCTTCTCGGGGGGGATCCTCGACTGGGAGGGCATCCTCGACGGCCTTCTCACCGACATCGGAGCCGGCCGGCCCGCTTCCGTGCTCTCGGCCCGGTTCCATGCCGCGCTGGCCGACGGGATCCTGCTCGCGGCCCGCGCCGCTGCGGAGGAAGCCGTCGTCCTCTCCGGGGGCTGCTTCCAGAACCGGGGTCTCGTGGAACGCGTGGACCGGCGCCTCAGGATGGCGGGATTCCGTCCGTTCTGGCATGCTTCGATCCCGCCCGGAGACGGCGGGATCGCGCTCGGCCAGATCGTGGCGGCGGCGCGACGATTGTCCGGAGGGTTTCAAGATGTGCCTCGCGGTGCCCGGCAGGATCGAGGGGATCGAGGGTGAAGATCCCGCGTCGCGCACGGCCCGGGTCAGTTTCGCCGGCGTGGAGCAGAGCGTGAGCCTTGCGTTCCTGCCCGACGCCGAGGTAGGGGACTGGGTGCTCGTCCACGTGGGGTTTGCGCTCTCCCGCATCGACGACGCGGAGGCGAGACGAGTCTTCGATCTCCTCGGCGAGATCGAGAGCGAGGCGGAGACCGGAGATCGGCCATGAAGTACGTGGACGAGTACCGGGACCCGGAGGCCGTGAGGCGGCTCGCGATTCTCATCCGCCGGCGCGTGACGCGGCCCTGGACGCTGATGGAAGTCTGCGGCGGCCAGACGCACAGCATCGTGCGCTTCGGCCTCGACGGCCTCTTGCCCGGGGCTTTGAGCCTGGTCCACGGCCCCGGCTGCCCCGTCTGCGTGACGCCCATCGCGATCATCGACCGTGCTCTCGACATCGCCGCCCGCCCGGGCGTCATCCTCTGTTCCTTCGGGGACATGCTTCGCGTGCCCGGCTCCCGGGGCGATCTCCTCGGTGTCCGGGCCCGCGGAGGCGATGTGCGCATCGTTCATTCACCGACCGATGCCGTGGCCATCGCCCGCGGGAATCCGGACCGGGAGGTCGTCTTCTTTGCCGTGGGCTTTGAAACCACGGCGCCCGCCACGGCCATGGCCGTCCGGCAGGCGTCGGATGAAGCGCTTCCCAACTTCTCGATGCTCGTCTCCCATGTCCTCGTGCCGCCGGCGCTCGAGGCCGTCCTCGGGGCTCCGGAGTGCCGCGTGAACGGCTTCCTTGCCGCGGGGCACGTCTGCACCGTCATGGGACTCTCGGAGTACGAGCCCATCGCGGAGCGCCACGGCGTGCCCATCGTCGTCACCGGCTTCGAGCCCGTCGACATCCTCGAGGGCATCCTCCTCGCCGTCCGGGAACTGGAGGCGGGGCGGCACCGCGTGCTCAATCAGTACGAGCGATCCGTGCGCCGCGGGGGGAATCCGGGTGCCCGCGCGCTGATCGAGGAGGTGTACCAGCCCGTTCGGCGGTCCTGGCGCGGCCTCGGTGCCCTCGCGGCGAGCGGCCTCGGACTCCGCCCGCGCTATGCGGCCTTCGATGCCGACCGGCGGTTTTCCGCCGCGGCCGCCTCCGCCGACGAGCCGGAGGAGTGCCGGAGCGGCCTCGTTCTCATGGGCGCCATCCGGCCCACGGCGTGCCCCGCCTTCGCCGTGCGCTGCACGCCGCTCACGCCTCTCGGCGCGACGATGGTCTCCTCCGAGGGGGCGTGCGCGGCCTACTACCGCTGGCGCCGGCCCGAGGCCGGCGCGGAGGTCCTGCCGTGAGCGGCGCAGGCGGCCTGCCGGGGGATGGTCCGGACGCGCGGGTCCTCATGGCCCACGGTGGCGGCGGCAGGCTCATGCACCGACTCATCGATGCCGTCATCGGGCCTGCCGTCGGCGGACCGGCTCTCGACCTCCGGCACGACGGCGCCGTCCTGCCGGCCCCGGGCCGTCGGTTGGCCTTCACGACGGACTCCTATGT
>CAYQRN010000078.1:0-18863 GCA_964419995.1 uncultured Planctomycetia bacterium | reverse complement strand
AGAAGCGGGAGACGTTGTCGGGGGAGCCGTTGCCGGGGAATGGCGGGTAGTTCGGATTGGGCACGACGCCGGGGACGGCGACGTAGGGAGCGTTGCTCGGGAAGGCCGCGGGCGGAAGCGGCTGGTAGGGGAGCTGGAGGAGGAACCAGAGGACATCGGGCTCTCCGGCTTCTCGCGGATCGGGGTCGTCGTCGAGTCGGGCGCAGTGGGGCTCGAGGATCCGCACGTGTCCGTTCTGCAGAGCGAAGATCCGGGTACCGGCGCGGGTCCGCAGGTGAGGTCCGCGGTGCAGCGGGCAGACGAGTGCGCCGGTGCGAGGATCGGGCACGGCGGGACAGGGAGCCAGGGCGGCGGTATGGAGCCGTGCGGCGGGCACGGGATCAGAAGCGGTCAGCGGGCGCGACAGAAGAGCGAGGACGAGGTGCAGGACGCCCCCCCCGCAATCAGCAGGCCAAACGCGCGCATATTCACCCCTTCGAGCCCGCGTCCATGCTTCGCGGCAGAGAAGTCATGGTTCGGGCTGCCTCGAGCAGTGTAAGCGGGCGCGGAGTCGCTGTCAATGATGTGCTTGTGCCGCGTCCGGGGACGACCCCCGTCTCCCGGGGGCGCGCAGCAAGGGGCGAAGGAGGCGTCGAGCCGATCCGCGAGGTTCGCGGCGGGGGACGTCAGGTCCGGTCGCGGCGGGGGAAGCGGCCGGCTTTCAGGTCGCGGATGTAGCCGTGGTAGGCCTTCATGGCCTGGCGACCGAAGATCAGCATGATCGGGATGTTGGCCCAGAGCATGACGCCGGTCCCGAGCGTCGAGACGATGTCGAGCTCGCTCTCCGTCCGGATGAACCGCGTGCAGGCCAGCATCACGAGGGCGCAGTAGATCATCCGGTAGAGCATGACGGACCGTGGGCCGAACAGGTAGATGGAGCCCTGTTCACCGTAGTAGCTCCAGGAGATCATCGTCGAGAGGGCGAAGAGCCATGCGACCGCCGGGACGATCCACATGCCGAGCCCTTTCTTCGCCCGGTCGAAGGCGCGGGCCGTGAGGGTTGCGCCCTTGTAGCCGAAGTAGACGCCGCTCACGGCGAGTGTGGGCCGCGTGAGCGACGGGAGGGCGTCCCAATCGACGATCCAGTTTCCCTCAGGACCCTCACGGAGGACGCCGCCAAGGCGGTTGCGGTGATTCCCCGTGTTCTCGTTCTGTGCCGCCTCGACGACGGCGAAGACCTCCTGATCGGCCTTCAACGCGTCGGTCTCCTCGCCGTCGCGGGGTGTCACGGCCGTGTCGGGGAGCGTGAAGGCCGGCTGACCGTCGCCGGTCGTCGTGGCGACGAACTCCGGCGGCGACACGAACGCGAGGGCGGGTTCGCGGTTCCAGACTCCGGAAAGGAGGATGACGAGCGCCGTGATCGTGCAGACGACGAGGGTGTCGATGAAGGGCTCGAGGCCGGCGACGACGCCCTCCCGGACGGGTTCGTCGGTGCGGGCGGCCGAGTGGGCGATGGGAGCCGACCCCTGCCCGGCTTCGTTGGAGAAGAGCGCGCGCTGCATGCCCTTCAGGAAGGCGAACCCGGCGGTACCGCCGAGGAAGGCGCCGACCCCTTCGGAGGGGCTGAACGCCGAGCGGAAGATGAGGCCGAAGATGTCGGGGACGCGGCCGAGGTTCGAGATGATGACGAAGAGACCGGCCAGCAGGTAGAGACTGCACATGAACGGGACGAGCCGCCCCGCGACGCTGCCGATCCGCTTGATGCCGCCGATGATGACGAGGCCGACGAGGACCGTGAGGATGAGCCCCGTGACCTCCTTGGGGACGCCGAAGTAGGAGAAGGTGATGTCCGCCACGTTCCAGGCCTGGAACATGTTCCCGCCCGTGACCGTGGAGATGATGAGCGTGATGCAGAAGATGCCGCCCACGAAGGTTCCGATCCGGCCGAGAGAGGGGGACATGGCCGCGAAGCCGCGCTTGCACACCCACATGGCGCCGCCGTGGGGATCCTCGGGATTGTCGAGGTTCCGGTGGAGCATGGCCTGGGTCACTTCCGTCAGCTTGAGAGCCATGCCCACGAAGCCCGTGACCCACATCCAGAAGACGGCTCCGGGCCCCCCGACGGCCACGGCAATGGCCACGCCGGCGATGTTGCCGAGGCCCACCGTGGCGGAAAGGGCGGCCGAAAGGGCCTGGAAATGGCTGATGGCGCCGGGGTCGCCGGCCCGGTCGTAGATCCCGCGGATGACCGCCGTGCCATGGGTGAGCGCACGATACTGGCCGAAGGCGCTCCAGGCCGTGAAGAGGATCCCGACGCCAAGGAGGATGAAGAGGACCCAGTCGTGCCAGAGCACGTTGTTGACGGCCTCGATGACGCTCATGAACCCGTCCATGGACGATTCCTCCGGGACTCTGGCGAACTACCTCGGCCGGCGGTGCATGGGGCCCCCCGGCCGCGCGTGGGTCAGGGCTCCGATTCCTCGTCGGGGGCCGTGAGGACGAGCCAGTAGCAGAGCCCCGCGAGTGCGACCACCAGGGCGACAGAGAACAGCATGAAGATCCAGCCTCCCTTGTTCATGGGGGGTCTCCGTGCGAAGGGGGATCACTCGTCCGCCGGCGGTCGCAGCCCGTCGAGATCCCGGCCCGCCGCCCGCCAGCGGCGCTCGCCGATGCGCAGGACGAAGATCAGGAACGCCGCCGTCAGGGCAACGAGCAGGAGCGAGAGGAGGCCGGCCGTGCTTCCCGTCCAAGTGCTCCAGTGCCCGCCGAGGCTCTGGAGGCAGTAGCCCGTGAACACGGCGAGGAGGTAGACGGGCGCCACATACCTCATGACGAACTTCATGAACTCGGGCACGCGGATCTGCGCGCTCTGTCGCAGCTCCGCGAACCCGCGATCCACGCCGAGGATCCAACCGAAGCAGATGATCTGGACGGTGGCGAGCAGGAAGATGAGCACTTCGGCGACGCGGTCGACCGTGTCGAGGGCCAGGAGATCGCGGCTGAAGTACATGACGACGAGGCACCCGACGAGGGAGATCGCGGAGAGGATGATCGTCCCCTGGCGCCGTGTGAGTCCCGCGGCTTCCTCGAGGAACGCGAGGACCGGCTGGAGCATGGAGAGGGAACTCGTGATGGCGGCGAGGAAGAGCATGAAGAACCAGAGAGCGCCGAAGATGCTGCCGCCGTCCATGTGGGCGAAGACGACCGGAAGCGTTCTGAAGCCGAGACCGAAGGAACTGCCGGTGACGCCGAGAGTGCCGATGGCCGCCCCCATGAAGACGAAGGCCGCCGGGATCGTGATGAGCCCCCCGAACCCCACCTCGAAGAGCTCGTTCGTCGAGGAGGCGGTGAGCGACGTGAGGGCGATGTCCTGCTTCCGGCGGACGTAGGATGCGTAGTTGATGATGACGCCGAAGCCCACGGAGAGGGAAAAGAAGATCTGGGCGGCAGCGGAGAGCCAGGCATCGAACTTCCCGAGTTTCGAGAAGTCGGGATTCCACATGTAGCCAAGTCCGTTCACGACGCTCCGATCCGGGTGGTCGGGGTCGGGCGTGCCGAGGCTCAGGACACGGACGAGGACGATGACCGCGCAGGCGGCCATGAGGGGCATCGCGATGCGACAGAACGCTTCGATGCCACCGGAGAGCCCACGGTAGACGAGGACCGAGTTCACGGCGAAGACGGCCAGGAAGACCACGAGGCCGAGGTTGAGACCATCGAAGGCGGCGCCGTCTGCGCCCATGCCTGTGAAGGACGCGAGGAACCCCGTTGCCGCCGCGACCTGCTCCTTCGGCGGAACGCCGTTCGGGATCTGGATGCCCCCGCGGAGGTACTCGATGCAGTAGCCGAGGCACCAGGATTCGATGAGGAGGTAGTAGAAGTAGACGATGAGCGGGATGACGACGCCGAGGACGCCGAGGTAGCGCATCGCCCGGCCGCGTCCGGCCACGCCGAGGATGCCCGGGCAGGAGTGGAACCCGCGCCGGCCCCCGTAGCGCGCCATGGACCATTCGGCCCAGCCGATGGGGATGCCGAGGCAGAGGAGCGCGGCGATGTAGGGGATCATGAACGCCCCGCCACCGTGCTCCGCCACCCGGCCCGGGAACCGGAGGAAGTTCCCGAGGCCCACCGCCGAACCCGCCACGGCGAGGATCAGCCCGATCCTCGATCCCCAGGACTGCGCCTTCTCCGCCATCGCTGTCTCTTCTTTCCTCCGGGATCGCACATCACATGCAGGCAGAGGACGTTACAGGAAGGATGCAGGGCGGGGCAAGAAGAAAAGCCCGAACCCGTCTGCCGGAAGTCCACCCCGGGGCGAAGCGAGGCACGGGTGGCTCCAAAGCGCGGACTGCCGATGAGGAGGGTATGGCGGTGCCGTTCCACCTCGTCGCCCTCGGCCTCGCGCCGGGCATGTTCTGGCTCTGGTTCCTCCTCCGGAAGGACCGGATCGAGCCGGAGCCCCGCCACCTCGTTCTCCGGGTCTTCGGCCTCGGCGCCCTGGCTGCCTTCGCCGTCATGACGTTTCGCCCCCGCCTCGACGGGCTGCTCATCGGAGTCGATCCGGCCGCGTTGCCGTGGCTCGATGCCTTCGTCGTCACCGCCGCCACGGAGGAGTCGCTGAAGCTCACGGCGCTCGGCCTCGGCGTCCTGTGGCACCACGAGGTCGACGAGCCCATGGACGGCATCGTTTACGGCGGCGCCACCGGTCTCGGTTTCGCCACCGTCGAGAACGTCGTCTACGTGCTCGCGGTGGAAGAGCCTTCGCTTGCCTTCTTCCGGGGATTCACGGCCACACTCGGGCACCTGGCGTTCACGGGCTCCATGGGGTTCCTCCTCGGCATGGCGCGTCTCCGGCGGCGAAGGGGTCGCATGGCCTCGGGGTTCCTCGGGGTTCTCGGTCTCCTCGTGGCGATCCTCTTCCACGGAGCCTACGACCTCGCCGTTCTCAGCGGCGGCCGCCTCGGTCTCCTCGGCCTCGTCGTCGTCCTGCCGGCCGCCCTCGTCATGCTGGCCGCGAAGATGCGATGGAGCGAGCGACAGTCGAGGTCGGCTTTCTTCGGAGTCCCCGCCCGGGGGCTCTGACGCGCCGGCGGCCGGCTATCGTTCTTCGAGACGGACCGTCGTTTCCACGGCCTCCGCGCCCCGGATCTCCACGAGGTTCTCCCCCCGCCGGTTGTCGGCCTCGACGACGAGCCGGTAGCGGCCCGGGCGGAGCCCGTCGAAGCGGAGGGGGCGGTTCGCAGCCCCGCCCTTCACCTCCTCGGAGGACGGGTCGTTCTCGGGTGCGAGCCGGCCGAGGATGAAGGCCAGGCCGGCGGCGCTCTCGACACGCGCGACCACGCTTCCGCCGGCCTCCGCGAGGACCTCCACGTCCGGAGTCGTCCTTCCCTCCACGACACGGACCGGTTCGGACGACGCGCGGATGATGCCGCCTCCGGCGGCCGTCACGACGAAACGCCCCTCCGGGAGGTACCGGAGGCGGAAGCGGCCCTCGGCATCGGTCACCACGGGGCGGACGTCGGGGCCGGTCCGGAAGGATGCGACGGTGTCGGAGTCGTCCTCCGAGGCGCTGACCGCGATCATGACGGCGCTGACGCTGCGGGAGACCGAGGGCTGACCTTCGCCGGGCTCCGGAGCACGCTCCACGTCCACGGTGATGCCCGAGAGGGGACGTCGCTCGATGCGGGAGAGGACTCGGCCTTCGATGGCGCCCGTGGGGATCGCGATGGAGGTCCGCGTCTCCTGCCTCCCTTCGACGACGACTTCCGCCGTCGTGGGGAGGACGGCGCCTTCTACCCGGACGCTCAGTGTGTAGCGGCCGGGAGCCACGTCGCGGAAAGCGAAGCCGCCGCCGGCGTCGGTCCGCGTCCGCGGAGCGTCGAAACCGATGGAATCGCCGTCGGGGAGGAGGGAAACGAACAGGCCCTCGACTTCCCGTCCGGCCTCGGTGACCCTTCCGGCGATGGAGCCCCGAGGGGGTTCTGCGAGGTCGACGTGGACCGTTTTCCCCGACTCCACGCGGACGTGGATGCCGGGCTCGGACTTCCCGCTGTGCTCGATGACGACCGAAGCCCAGGTGTTGCCGGCGGACGGCTCCCGCAGGGTCACGGCCCAGGTTCCCGGTTCGAGAGCCTCGATGCTGCAGCGGCCGTCCGGGCCCGTCACGGCGGACCTGGGAGCCTCCCGGGGATCGGTCCACGGTTCCCCGTCCGTCCCACCGGGATGAACGGGTTTCGCGACGACCCGGGCGCCGGCGAGCGGGCGTCCTTCAGCGTCGGCGGCCGCGGCGGAGATGGCGCCGCCACGGCGGAGCCTCAGGAGGATGCCGGCGATGGAACCCTCGGGCGCAAGGTCGAGGGATCGCGGCTCCGAGCCGACGAAGCCTGCCGCGGAGGCCGACAGTCGGTACCGGCCCGGATTGAGCGCGCCGATCCGGAATTCGCCCCGGTCCCCCGCGCCGACCTCGGCCAGCGTCTCCCCGCCGGGAACGCCGAAGCTCCGGCGTCGCCTCCGGGTGCGGTCCTCGCCGGAATCGCCGCCGGACGCCGCATCCCCCGGCGCTTCGACGTCATCGGTCCGGAGGGTGACGGAGGCTCCGGGGACGGGGCGGCCTTCCGGGTCGAGGACCATGCCTTCGAGCGTGATCTCCGGGGCGAGGACGATGTCGTGCTCCGTCCGCGCCTCCGGACCCGCCTCGATGGGATCGGAGACGAAGCGGGCGAATCCGGGGGCATCGCAGACGAGCGAGACGGCGTAGCGGGGACAGTCGAGGATGGCGAAGATGTCGGGCGAGGGCGGGACTCCGAGGGCCTCGGCGGCCTCCGCGCCTGCAAGGACGCGTGAGCTCCCCGTCGGGGCATCGCCCGGGATGCCGGCCCGGCGCGTCCGCAGGGCGAACGACGCGATCGGCTCGCCACCGGCGGCCGAGCGGACCTTTCCGAAGATCACGCCCGCCGGTGCGAGGCGGAAGTCCGCGCTCCCCGCGCCGGCCGAGGCCGTGAGGGTCTCCGTCGCGAAGCCCGCCTTCCGGGCCGACAGCTCGTGGGCTCCTGCCGCAAGTCCGCGAACGATGAACTTCCCCTCGGCGTCGCAGAGGGTCGATCGGCGCTGGGTCACGACGATGCCGCCATTCTCGTCGAAGAGATCCTGCACGGCGGGCTGTGCCGTGACCCGGGCGCCTTCGATGGGCGCGCCGTCCGCGGACCGGACGCTGCCTTCGATCGTGAGACCTGTATCGAGCCGGACATCCACCCCGTCCGTCACGTGGCCCTTCCGCACCCGGACTCCGGAGAGACGCCCCGTGGGGTGGTTGTCGGAACTTGCGATGATCTCCCAGTCGCCGGGCTCGAGCCCGGCGATGCGGTAGAGACCGTCGGGTTCCGAGACGGCGGACCGTCCCTCGCCGCCGAGGCCGCGGAGCAGGATGACGCCGGGAATGGCCCCGGCCGCCTGGTCGAGCCTCCGGGCGCGAATTCTGGCGGCCCCGACGCCCATCCCGTCCGGGTCTCGGACTCGACCCACGATAACCCCTCCGATGAGCGCGACGAGGTCGCCGGCGTCGTGGAGACCGGGTTTCGAGACGGCAACGGACTTCGTCACGTCGCAGAGCCGTTCGGGCCTCGCCCGGACCACGAAGGCTCCCCGGGGGGGCAGGCCGCCGAAGCGGAACCGTCCCTCCCGGTCCGTCGTCGTCTCGCGGGGGCGCACCGCCCCCCCTGCTTCTCGTGCGTCGCTGGCGGAACGGGCGCTCCGGCTCTTCGTCGGGGCGGACGGCCGCGCCTCGAATGCCACCGAGTCGGCTTCCGTCGGGTCGAGAGTCACCGGCACGTCCGCCACGGGCCGGCCGTCCTCGTCCACGACCCGGCCGGCGATGGCGGCCGTTTCCGACATCGTCTCCGGCAAGCCCTCCGCGGGCGCCCCGGCTGCCTCTCCGATCCTCCGCGCCGGCATCGGCGTTGCGCCGGCACCCGCCGGTGACACGGCGTCCCGCCGTGGCGTCGCGGCGTGCGCGGGAGCGTCCGGCAGCGCAGGCTCTTCCGTGCCGGCGTGCGCGGGAGGCGGAGGCGGCGGATCCGCGGTGTCCTGATCAGGGCTCAGGAAGAACCACGCGGCCGTAAGAGTGGCCGCGACGAGGCCCGCTGCTGCGAGGGTCTTGCCCACGATGATGCCTCCGAGAAGTGATGTGGCGCCGGCCGCCGCCGGGGCGGCTCCGGCGAGGACCGCCGTCGCTCCGGCGGCCAGGGCCGCGGCGGCGACGACGGCGCCGCCGGCGATGGGGGCGAGGATCGACATCCACTGCCGGTCAGAGCCGTGAACGCGGTCGAGGGTCCGCCGGAGCTCGGCGATGGCGCGGTGCAGTCGGGTACGGATGGCGCCGGGAGAAACTCCGGAGCGCCGGGCGATCTCGGCCGGCGCGAGCCCTTCATACCATCGCTGGATGACGGCGGATCGGTAGGGCTCGTCGAGCGACAGGACGGCGTCCATGAGCGACCGGAGGAGCCGCGCCCTCTCCGTGCCATCGTGTGCCGAAGGAGCCGGCTCCGGCCGCGCCGCTGCCTCCTCCCGCCGGCGGCGCCGGGCCGAGTCCCGGCGAAACCGGTACGCGAAGTTCCGCGCCACGGCGGCAAGCCATCCATGGAGACCGCGCCCGGCGTCCGGGCGGGCCCTGAGGGCGGCGAGGGCCGTTTCCTGGGCCACGTCGTCGGCGTCATCCGGACCGACGATGCGGGCGGCGACGGCGCGGACGAAGCGCGCGTGCCGGGCGATGGACTCCTCGAGTGGGTCCAACGGAGACTCCTACCGGGACGATCTTCAACCTTATGAAGACATCCCGGTCCCGCCCTGCCGTTACAGCATTCTTCGGCGCGGGTCGGGAGACCTCGGCGCCGGAAAGCGCCGGGGCCGCGGCTCCCCGTCAGGTCGGGAAGGCGCGGCCCCGATCGTCACCGGGAAACGGCGGTCAGGGCGCCGAGAGGCGCATGTGGAGAGCATCGGTGAGCGAGATTCCCGAGGAACTCGCCGTGCAGAGGATCGCCCACTGCGCGTACCCCACCGCTCCGATGAAGGCCGGAGGTGGCGGCAGGGGTCCGAAGGCGAGCCCGCCGGCTCCGCCGGGCAGGAAGACCGGGCCGAGGAGGCTCAGCGGCGGGATCGGGAGCCACCAGACGCAGAGCGTTCCAAGGGGGAGCGGCGGGCCGCAGGCGAGGTCGAGACCGAGGAAGGCGGTGCTGCCCGGGGGCGCTCCAGCGATCGTGATCGCCAGGGGAATCCCCGAACCGACGATGGGGATGGTGGTCCCGATGGTCGGCGTGAACGGCCCGCAGGGGCACACCCCTCGCAGGAGCACCGGTTCGGCGATGAACGACGCGCCATATCCCATGCCGGGCGGCAGTCCGACGACGGGGATCGGGATCAGTGGTGCGCCGAAGATCGGGTAGAGGAAGACTCCGTCCGTCGTGAAAAGCGCGCCGGGGCCGGGGAGGCTCCGGTCGAGGACGTTGCCGATGATGGGGCCGAAGACGATGTAGGGCGTCGGGAGGGGCGGGCCGAGGGGAACGCCGCCGATGGTGATGTTGAGGCTCAGGCCGGTGATGTCCGTCACCCAGAGGGACGCCGTCAGGTAGTCAAACTCGAGGCCTGTGATGGGACCGGCGAGGAAAGCCGCCGGAGGGGCGAAGGGGGGCACGACGACGGCGTAGGGCGGCGCAGCCGCGAGCCCGACGATGCAGATTCCGTCGGAGACGAACAGGATGCCCATCGGCGCCGGGCCGAAGGGCGCGGGGGAGCAGCACATGGCCGTGATGGGGCCCATGATCGTGCCGGGGACGCAAACGATCGGCGGGAGCGGGAACGGAGCCGCGGGGATGGGAATCGTCGGCACGTAGAGGGGGTGGGCCGACTGCTGGATCGCGAACCCCGTCGTCGTGTAGACGACATGCGTGGTCTGGTTGAATGCGTGGCCGCCGAGCGGCGGGGCCGCGGGCGGAAGGGGAGGCGGCGGGTAGGGCACTGCGATCTGGGCCACCGTGGGACCGCAGGCGGAATTGGGAAGTGCGGTGTCTGCGATGAAGGGCCCGGCATAGACGTGGGCGACCTGGGCGGCAGCGGGCGCTCCGAGAAGCGCAGCCGCGGCGAGGGTCGCGAGGAGGATCCGTTTCATGGATGGCCTTTCTTCTGGAATGCGAGGGGGCGGCGCGGCTCTCGACTGGCGCGCGCTCAACACCCTATCCGCCGCCGATTCGAAAGCGGAAGGAAAATCGCTCTGAGCCGGCGGCTTCGGGCGCGGGATCGCCGTCACGGGCAACCTGACCGATCGCACGTTCGGAATCGGGCGCGAGTCGGACCGTCTCGTCGCCCGGACTGTCGAGAGACTCGCCGGTGGCAGCGACATCGGCGCAAGAGCCTGAGGATTCGCCTTTTGCGCGACCGGGTGCCGCCGCCTCCGGGTCGCGGCCCCCGGGTCAGACCGGGAAGCCGCGGCTTGTTCGCTGGCGGGAATGCGTGCTCAGGGTGCCGAGAGACGCATGTGGAGGGCGTCGGTGAGTACGACTCCGCTCGCCGACGTCGTGCAGAGGATCGCCCACTGGGCGTAACCTACCGCCCCGATGAAGGCCGGCGGTGGCGGGAGCGGCCCGAAGGCGAGTCCGCCGGCTCCGCCGGGCAGGAAGACCGGACCGAGCAGGCTCAGCGGCGGGATCGGGAGCCACCAGATGCACAGGCCGCCGAGCGGCAGAGGAGGCCCGCAGGCGAGGTCGAGGCCGAGGTAGGCGAAGCTCCCCGGAGGCGCGCCCGCGATCGTGATGCCGAGGGGGTTTCCTGATCCGACGATGGGGATGGTGGTGCCGATCGTGGCGCTGAAGGGGCCGCAGGGGCAGGCCCCCGGCAGGAGCACCGGCTCGGCGATGAAGGACGCGCCGTATCCCATTCCCGGCGGCAGTCCGACGACGGGGATCGGGATCGGGGGCGCACCGAAGATGGGGTAGAGGAAGAACCCGTCCGTGGTGAAGAGCGCGCCCGGTACCGGGGGCGGGAGGCTCCGGTCGAGGACGTTGCCGATGATGGGGCCGAGGGGCGGGAACGGCGTCGGAAGGGGCGGGCTGAGCGGAGCCCCGCCGATGGCGACGTTGATGTTCATGCCGGTGATGTCGGTCACCCAGAGGGAGCCCGTAAGGAAGTCGAACTCGAGACCTGTGATGGGACCCGCGAGGAAAGCCGCGGGCGGGGCGAAGGCCGGCACGACGACGGGGTAGGGCGGTGCGGCCATGAGGCCAGCGATGCAGAATCCGTCGGAGATGAAGAGAATGCCCATCGGTGGCGGGCCGAAAGGTACGGGTGAGCAGCACATCGCCGTGATCGGTCCCATGGGTGCCCCTGTGATGCAGGGGACCGGCGGGACCGGGAACGGAGCCGCCGGAATGGGAATCGTCGGCACGTAGAGGGGGTGAGCCGACTGCTGGATGAGTAGACCCGTCGACGTGTAGACGACGTGTGTCGTCTGGTTGAAGGCGTGGCCGCCAAGCGGCAGCGGCGCGGGCGGCAGTGGCGGCGGCGGGTAGGGGAGCGCGATCTGGGCCGCCGTGGGACCGCAGGCGAAATTGGGGAGCGCCGTGTCGGCGATGAAGGGACCGGCATAGACGTGGGCGACCTGGGCGGCGACCGGCGCGCCGAGAAGCGCGGCCGCTGCGAGGGTCGCGAGGAGGATTCGGTTCATCGATGTCCTTTCTTCTGACATGCGAGCGGAGGCGGCGCGACTCTCTACTGGCGCGCTCACAACACCCTATCCGCCGCCGATCCGAAAGCGGAAGCAATATTCCGGGCTCGGCCGGCCTCGACCATCGAATCGCCGCGGCCGCCCCTCCGTGGGCCCGGAGGACAGAGGGACTTCCCCGGGTTGGAGGCGCTGACACAAGAACTTGAGGGTTCAGTCCTTGCCGCGAAACACCGTTGCCGCCGGCGCGGGCTCCGCGCCCTCGATGCGGCCGAGGAGGGTCGAGAGTTCCTTTCCGTCGAGCGTCTCCTTCGCAAGGAGCAGCGCCGCGCCGTCGTCGAGGACCCCTCGGTTCTGCCGCAGGATGTCGATGGACTTCAGGAAGGATGTTTCGAGGATGCCCCGCAGGGCGCAGTCGATCTCCCGGGCCGTCTCGTCGCTGACCGTGCGCCGCGCGAAGGGGCCCTGGGCCGCGCCGAGCATGGACTCGGGGTCCGTCTCGTAGCTCACGTGGCCGAGTTCGGGCGCCATGGCGAAGCGCGTGACCATGCTCCGGGCGATCTCCGTCGCCCGGGCGAGATCGTCGGCGGCGCCGGACGACGTGTGACCGAAGACGAGCTTCTCCGCGGCGCGGCCTCCCATGAGCACGGCGATCTTCCGCTCGAACTCGTCCTTCGTCATGAGATAGCGGTCCTCCGTGGGGCGCTGGATCGTGTAGCCGAGGGCGCCGATGCCCCGGGGGATGATCGAGATCTTGTGGACGACGTCGAGCCCTGGCATGGCGGCGCCCACGATGGCGTGGCCCATCTCGTGGTGCGCGACGATCTCCCGCTCGCGGGGATTCAGGAGCCGGTTCTTCTTCTCGAGACCGGCCACGATGCGCTCGATGGCCGTGTTGAAGTCCTCCATGCCGATGGTCGTGGCGTTGCGGCGCGTGGCGGCGAGGGCCGCCTCGTTCACGAGATTGGCGATGTCCGCCCCGGTGAAGCCCGGCGTGAGGGCCGCGACGGCTTCGATGTCGACGTCGGGGGACAGGGTGACCTTCCGCACGTGGACGCGGAGAATGGCGACGCGGCCGGCCTTGTCGGGCCGATCCACGAGGATCTGGCGATCGAAGCGCCCGGCGCGAAGCAGCGCCGGATCGAGGATCTCGGGTCGGTTCGTCGCCGCGAGGAGGACGATGCCGCTCCGGGGATCGAATCCGTCGAGCTCCACGAGGAGCTGATTCAGCGTCTGCTCCTTCTCGTCATGCCCGCCGTAGACTCCGGCAACGCCCCGGGCCCTGCCGAGGGCGTCGAGCTCGTCGATGAAGATGATGCACGGCGCCTTCTGGCGGGCCTGCTCGAAGAGGTCGCGGACCCGCGCGGCGCCCACGCCCACGAACATCTCGACGAATTCGGATCCGCTGATCGAGAAGAACGGCACCTGGGCCTCGCCGGCGACGGCCCTGGCGAGGAGAGTCTTCCCGGTGCCCGGAGGGCCGACGAGGAGGACGCCCTTCGGACACCGCGCGCCGAGGCGCCCGTGGCTCTTCGGGTCCTTCAGGAACGCGACGATCTCCTCGAGCTCCTGGCGGGCCTCGTCCACGCCGGCGACGTCCGTGAACCGCACCTTGATGTCCGTCTCGACGAAGACCTTGGCCTTGCTCTTTCCGACGGACATGAGGCCGGCGCCGGGTCCACTTCTGGCGAGGCGACGCATGAGGAAGAGCCAGAACGCGAAGAAGATCGCCGCGGGCACGATCCAGGAGAGCAGGGTCAAGATGAGCGTGCTCTCGACGGCGCCGCCGTAGCGGATCCCGTACTGCTCGAGATCCCGGGCCGTGTCGAGGTCCACGCGCGTCGTCGTGAAGCTCGACTTGCCCGTCCCTTGGTGGGGCTCCTTCAGGATTCCCGTGATCGCCTGGGTCGTGAGGGTGACCTCCTGGATCTTCCCCTCCTTGAGGGCCGCGCGGAATTCGCTGTACGTGAGCTCGACGGGACCCGTGGCCCGGGCCCAGATGTCTTGGATCGTGAAGATCGCGAGGACGGCGAGGATCAGGTATGTGAAGGTGAACCGCTTCCTCTCGATCTTCGGCGGTATCGGCGACATGGCGGTCTCCGCGGGTCCCGCGTTCCGCGCGCCGGATCGTGCGCGGAGCCGCCGGGGGGCCGGACGATGTATCCTATCTCCGCGGCCGGAGGGAGCGGAGGATCACGTCTCGTCCGCGACGCGGCGGGCTCCGGTCAGTAGCTCACCGTCGGGCAGCCCTCGGAGACGAACTCGACGAGCCGGGCTCCGCCGACGAGCGTGGCGCCCGGGATCAGCTTCGTCTCGTCGAGCGCCCGTTTTCTGAAGCACGGGGAGCAGACCCAGATCTGCCCGCCGGCGGCGGCGAAGTTGGCGAGAAGGTCGCGCGCGGGCGCGAACCCGGCCTCGTGGATGTCGTCGGCATAGCCCCGGATGGCGAGGCGAACGCCGTCCACGGTGAGGAAGAGCACGGTCTCCTTCTCCGAGGACTGCGCGGCGTTGGCGATGACGAGGGCGACGGTGGCCCTGTCGGCATCGTTCTTCGCGACGGTGAGCGTGACGCAGAACCGGCCGGGCATGGGTCTCACTCCTTGCGGCGGATGTCGTAGGCAGGCGGCGCCGCGGCGACGAGCGTGTGGCCGGTGAGCCGGCACCAGGCGGGCACGTCGGCGGGAGCGCCGGGGTCGGTCGTGCGGAGGCGGAGAACGGCCCCGGGCCGGAGGGCGAGGAGACGGCGGCGGAGTTCCATGAGCAGGTCGCCGCAGCCGAGGTCGCCTGCGTCGTACTCGGCGTCCGGGGAGAGCAGCGCGCTGCCTCCGTTTCCGCCGTTCCGCGGCGCCGCGGGGGGCGTCGCGCTCGCGTCGGACCAGAGGCAGTCGGGGCGTTGCGTCATGGCCATCTTCTCCTCGGTGCTGGCCCAGGTCCAGGCGGCACGGTAGCAGGCGCGCCGGCCGACGTGCTCGAGGACCGATTCCCGGACCTTCACCCAGGGTCCGTTCCAGACGGGTTCGAGGCAGGAGGCGCAGCGTGGCGCGTCGAGGAAACCCGTAAGGGCCGAGAGGATCGTCTCGTGGTGGCAGAGCCGCCGGCGGCAAAGCACGCAAGAGGCTCCGGCCCGGGCGACGAGCCGGGCGATGAGCTTCGGGGTTTCGGGGTCGTCGGCGTCGTCGTCCATCGCGCTGGAATAAGTACACGTGATGCCTGCCATAGGCAAGGCGCGGGCCCCGCCCGTGCCCGGGCGGTTAGCATGGGCGATGCGAGGAGACGTCCGATGCCGGCCCCCGGGAGCCCGCACGATGCTGCCGAGCCTCGCCCTGGCGGCGGCCCTCGTCGCCGGCTTCGCCTCGACGGGGGGGAGGAGCGCCGCCTCTTTGGCGCGGGCGGACGCCGAGGGCCCTCCGCGGCACATCCGGATCTTCCTCCCGGAGGACCCGTCGCGGGGCATCCGCCTGCTCTGGAGGTCCGGGCGACCTGCCGCGCCGGTGGCCGAGATCACGGACGGCGACGGGGCCGTCCGGAAGGTCGCCGCCGAAGTCCTGGCCCTGTCGGGCGGCGGGGTGGCATGCGAAGCCCGGGTCGATGGGCTCCTGCCGGGGCGCCGCTACCGTTTCCGCGTCGGTTCGCAGGATGGTTCCCTGAGCGCCCCCGGGGAGTTCGACACGGCGCCGGAGGACGCCGCGCCGTTTCGCTTCACGGCCTTCGGCGACCAGGGGACGGGGCCCGCGGCGCGCCGCGCGACGGAGGCCGCGATCGCCCTGTCTCCGGCCTTCCATCTGCTTCTCGGCGACGCATCCTACGCCGATGGTGATCCCGTCGTCTGGGACGCATGGCTCGACCTCATCGAGCCGCTGTCACGGCGGATCCCGGTCATGCTCACGCCCGGGAATCACGAGATGGAATCCCGCGACGGGGGGCCCCGGTCCCTCGACGGGCTCCGGGGGCGTTTCGTGCTCCCGGGGGGCGGGGGACTCTACGCCTTCCGCTACGGGGACGTGGCCTTCATCTCCTTCGACACGAACCGCCGGCTCGACCGGCGGGTCTTCCAGTGGCTCCACTACGAGTGCCTCGAAGCCCGCCGCGATCCCCGCGTGCGGTGGCTCATCGTGTTCCAGCACGCGCCGCTCCACGGATCGGTCCGCAATCGCGGACCCGACCGGACCCTCATCGAGGAGGAAGAGCCCATCCTGGACCGGCACTCGGTGGACCTCGTCCTCGCCGGGCACGATCACGTCTACGAAAGGACGCTGCCCCTCCGAGAGCGGCGTGTCGCTTCGACGGAGCGTGCCGAGGTCGTTCGGGGGACCGGAACCGTCCACGTGACGGCGGGCATCGGCGGGAGGGAACTCTACACCTTCGAATCCGGGGATCCGCCGGCCTCCACGGCGTACCGCGAGGCCGCACACGGGGTCGTGGTCGTGGACGTCGACCCCGCGGGCGCCCTTCGAGTGGAGGCCCGCCGGCTCGACGGATCCGTCATGGACCGTTTCGTCATCCGCGAGCCCGGATGGCGCGACCGGCGCTGAACGGCCGCGGCGCGCGCCGGCGCCGGCGGCAGGGCGTCAGGGCTTCTTCGGCGCCGACGTTGCCGGCGGCTTCGCGAGGAGCTTCGCCACCGCCGCGTCGAGGGCGTCCGCGCGGAGACCCGTCCGGTAGATCTTCCCCTCGGTGTCGAGAAGCCATGTCGCGGGGATGGACTTGACCTCGTAGAGCTGGGCGAGCTCGTTCTGCCACCCCTTGCCGTCGAAGAACTGAGGCCAGGTCATGCCCTGCTCCGCGATGAACTCCCGGAGCTTCTGCTCGTCCTGATCGAGGCTCACGCCGACGATCCGGAAGCCCTTGTCCCGGTACTTCTCATAGGTCCTGAGCACGTTCGGAAGCTCGCCGATGCAGGGGCCGCACCAGGTCGCCCAGAAGTCGAGGAGCACGACGTGGCCGCGGAGCGCCGCGACCGAGAGCGGCTTTCCGTCGAGGTCCTTCACGTCGAACGGCTTCGGCTCCGTGCCGATGAGATCGAGGCCCTGCTTCTGGGTCTTCACGAAGTCCTCGATGCCGTTCTCGGAGCGGAAGTCGGCGGCGAGGCGATCGAGGGCGGCGCGGGCGGCGTCCGTTTCGCCCGCGTCCTTCTCGTGGTCGATGAGCGCGATGAGGGCGTCGAAATGGGCCTGAGGATCGTCCTTCGTTCCGTCGACGACCTCGGAGAAGAGCCGGCGCGCGTCCTCGTTCTTGTCCCCGAGGCGGGCCGTGGCGCGGGCCGAGACGAGCTTCACGGCGTTGAGTTTCCTGCCCGAGGCGAATTCGGCCGCGTACTCGCTGCCGAGAGCGACGGCGTCGGACCACTTCTCGACGCGGAAGGCGAGATCCTGGGCCGCGATGAGGGCCTTTTCCCGATCTGCCGGCTTCGCCTTCAGGTAGGCGCGGAGCGCGGCGAGCTCCTTCTCGCGGAGCGCGCGCTCGGCCTTGTCGCGCTCAGCGCCGTACGCAGCCTGGAGATCCGCGAGCGTCTTGAACGTCCGTTTCTCGATCGGCTGGGCCTTGGCGCCCTGCGGGGCCTGCCCCGGGAGGGCGGGCAGGGCGACGGCGGCAAGGAAAGCGCAGAACGCTGCTCGGACGGGCCCGGTAGGCATGGGCATGATCCTCTCCTTCATGTCGTTCCGCATTCTCACGCGCCGGCGGCCCCTCGCGCAAGCGGCATTCCCCGCCGATCTCCGCGGCGTCCTCCGGAGTCGCGTTCGGGTGCCCGCCCGCGTGTGATATATCGCTCATCCCCTTGAACCGAACGGAGCGAATCATGGGAGCGAAGGCTCGGAAGAAGGTCACGGTCGTCGGCGCCGGCAACGTCGGCGCCGCCGCGGCGCAACGCATCTTCCAGAAGGAGCTTGCGGACGTCGTCCTCGTGGATGTGGTCGAGGGGCTGCCGCAGGGCAAGGCGCTCGACCTCATGCAGACCGGCCCCATCGAGGGCTGCGACGCCACGATCATCGGATCGAACGGTTACGACGAGTCGGCCGGCAGCGACGTCGTCCTCATCACCGCGGGCATCGCGAGGAAGCCGGGGATGTCCCGGTCCGACCTCCTCAAGACCAACGCAGGCATCGTGGCCAAGGTCGTGCGGGAGGTGGCGCCGCGGTCCCCCGAGTGCACGATCGTGGTCGTGTCGAATCCCCTCGACGTCATGACCTTCCTCGCGCGGCGCGAATCCGGTTTCCCGGACGCGCGGGTGGTGGGCATGGCCGGCGTCCTCGATTCGGCCCGATTCCGGACCTTCATCGCCATGGAGCTCGGCGTGTCCGTGAAGGATGTCGACGCCATGGTCCTCGGTGGTCACGGGGACACCATGGTGCCCGTGCCCCGCTACTGCACCGTGAACGGCATCCCCATCACGAAGCTCATGGCGCCGGACAGGATCGAAGCCCTCTCCCGGCGCACCCGCGACGGGGGCGCCGAGATCGTCGGCCTCCTGAAGACCGGGAGCGCCTTCTACGCGCCCGGAGCCTCCTCCGCGGCCATGATCCAGTCGATCCTGCGGGACGAGAACCGCATCCTGCCCTGCTGCACGCGGGTTCGCGGCCTCTGGGGCCTCGAGGACGACTGGGTGGGCGTCCCCTGCCGGCTCGGCCGGGGCGGCGTCACGGAGGTCGTCCGGCTCGATCTCGACGAGGCGGAGGCGGCGGCGCTTCGCGAGTCCGCGCGGAAGGTCCGCGAGGACATCGCCCTGCTCTGAGCCCGGCCATCCGCGGCAGAAGACGATGAAGATCCACGAATACCAGGCGAAAGCCATCCTGCGGCGCTACGGCATCACCGTCCCCGAGGGGCGGATCGCGTCGTCCCCGGACGAGGCTGCGGCAGCCTTCACCGGGCTCGGTGCGCCTCTGGCCGTCGTGAAGGCCCAGATCCACGCCGGCGGCCGCGGCAAGGGCGGAGGCGTCAAGCTCGTGAGGAGCGCCGCCGAGGCGCGTACGGCGGCGGAGGCGATCCTCGCCCGTCCTCTCGTGACGCATCAGACCGGCCCCGAAGGCCAGCGCGTGAAGACGCTCCTCGTCGAGAAGGGCACCGACATCGCGAAGGAGCTCTACGTCGGGCTCGCGGTGGACCGGAAGCTCCAGCGCCCCGTGGTCATGGCCTCCTCCGAGGGCGGCGTCGAGATCGAGGAGGTCGCCAGGACGCACCC
>CAYQRN010000077.1:0-18947 GCA_964419995.1 uncultured Planctomycetia bacterium | reverse complement strand
CCGGCCCCGGGCGAAGGCGGCGAAGGTGGCGACCTGCCGGCCCTCCACGGCCGTGATGCGCACGCACCGGCCCCGGTCGACGGGGATCGCGACCGCCTCTCCCGGCTGCACCGTCCGGTCGGCGATCACCGGTCCGCCCCGGCATCGACCCCGTCGAGGAGCGCGCGGAACCTCCGGAGCCTCTCTGGCCGGTCGGTCACGAAGCGCTCGATGCCCCGGAGAAGCCACGACGGGGAGAGGTGGGCCTCGTCGAGGATCTCGTCCACCGTGCCGCCCGTCCGCCACCGGTCGTCCCAGTCGGCGGTCATGGCGTACTCCTCCGCGATCCGGTTGTGGATCCAGTCGTGCATGAGCTTGCGGGATCCGTTGCTCACGACTGTCGAATCGAGCCACTCGGCCTCCGGAAGCACGCTCTCCCGGTACGCCGCGGGCTGTCGCGCGAAGAGTTCGCTCGAGGGCGCGGCGACGACCTTGACGTTGAGGCGATCGAGATCCCCGCTCCGCAGGAGCTGTGCGAGGCCCGCCGTCGTGCTCGCCCCCTCGACGATGATGACCCCGCCCCGCGGGCGGGTCGGATCGAACGGTCGCATGACATAGGCTCCCCGCGCCGCCTCGAACCAGGACGGGATGCCGAGGGCGGCGCGGTCCGGGACCTCGATGGGAGGCCGCGTCAGATGAAGCGCGATGATGGGCACGTCCTCCCGGAGCGCGGCGGCGATGAGGACCGGCACCTCGTTCATGTCCCACGGGCGGATGTTGATGATCCGGGTGCGCGGAAAGAGCTGGGTGACACCCGGCGCGAAGATGCCGAAGTGCGTCCGCGAGTCCTCCGCCGTCTCCGGCCCCGAGTGTCCCGCCACCCAGAGGATCTTGCCCGTGCGGAGCTGGCAGTCCTGCGCGAGCTGCGAGAACAGGCGGAAGGCGCCGTACTTGAGATAGGAGAACGACCCGTACGTCGAGCACGCACCGAGGAACCCCCAGAAGTACCGTTCCGCGAAGTCGGCGAAGTTGACCGTGGCAAGCCCGGTCAGGATGCCTGCGTTGGCGAACTCCGTGATCTGCTGGGGGAGGAGCGATCCGAGGGTCTTCCCATCGCGGTTGTACCAGCCGAATCCGGGAAAGTCCCCGAACCCCTTCGCGAAACCGGCGAGATTCGTGGATTCGGCCAGGTCCGCCGAGCACGCCACGAAGAGGGGGCGGCCGAGGCGGCGCGCCGCCACGGAGTTCACGAACGCCCCGAAGAGACCGAGACCCTTGCGGTTCGGCTCCCGCGCGCCGGGCGCCGCGAACAGCTCGGGAGGATAGGACCGGGCATCCGTGTAGACGGGGTCCGCGAGGGGGTCGGAGCGGCCATCCACGCGGCAACCCTCGATCCGCTCGGGAACGGAGTCGCCGAGGCGCACGAGCGTATCCGTCACGAACTCGAGGGTGGCGCGATCCCGCCGGATGACGTCCAGAACGCGGTCGAGGTTCACCTCGGCCTGGCGGCGGGCCTCGGCGGGGTCCTTCGGAGCCGGAGTGCCCATCCCCTCGAAGGTCACGCCGTAGCGGTCCGCGAAGACCCTCTTCGTCTGCCAGTAGAGCTCGGAGTTCTGCTTGTGGGGAGTGCCGTGCGACTTGTTGTCATGGACGAGATAGCCCCGGCCCTTCCGCGTCTTCATCCAGATGCAGCGGGGCCGCCGCTCGGGGTTCTCGCCCCAGATGACCTCGTGGAACGCCCGGGCGAGGGATCCGAAGTCGCCGCCGTCCTCGGCACCCGCCACCTTGAAGCCGTAGGGCCGGAACCAGTCGTCCGGCGTCCCGTGGACCACGGAGGACACGGGATTGTCATCGATGCCCCAGTCGTTCCAGTCGAGGACGTAGACGAGGTTGTGCAGGCCGAGGCCGAAGGCGGAGTTCTTGGTCTCGTGGGTGACCCCCGCCGTGTGGCCGCCCTCGCCTTCGAAGGCGAAGACCTTGACATCGTCGGCGCCGGCCATCCGGAGAGCCAGAGCCTGCCCCGCGGCCGCCGGTGATCCGTGTCCCGACGGCCCCGTGCAGAACTTGAAGAAGAGCGTCTTCCCCTCCATTTCGGCGTGACCCGGAAGCCCTCCCCGGCGCCGCAGCCGGAGGAGATCCTCCGGCAGGAGGACGCGGTCATCGCCGTGGGCGTGGCGGAAGCGCGGATCGCCCGTTTCGCGGTACCGCGTTCGGAGCGCGTCGTTCAGCACGGCCAGCGCCGCGTAGACCATCGGGTTCGTATGTCCCGCGACGAGGACGAAGCGGTCGGCGAAGCGCTTCACCGGGTTGCGGGCGTCCCACCGCATGGCGCCCGAGAGGAGCGTGAAGACGAGAGCCGGCGCCTTGCTGCGGCTCCCTCCCGGATGCCCGCTCTGCCGGAGGTTCAGCATGATGTCGAGGCACTGATCGACGACATCGCGCACGATCTCGAGCCGGGGCAGGATCCGGCGGATGTCGTCGAGGCTCGGGGTGGAAGCGGCGGTCGGCGTCATCGGGCGCTCCATTCCGGATGCGGGAGGGGCCAGATTCTAACCCGGGGCGGCCTCAGGGCTTCTTCGGAAGCCGGACCTCGCGCCCCTTCGTGGCCCGGTGGAGGGTCCACCGGAGATGCAGGGTCTCGCGGAGCTCGGCTCCGGCCCGACGGTAGGCCCCCGGATCGCCGTCCTCGGGGCCCACGGCGCCGAAGATCGCGACGAGCCTCTCCGCAGCGCGGGCGCGCACGGATGGATCGCGGCTCCGGATGGCGTCGATGAGCCATGGGATCGCCTCGGCGACGCCGTGATCGAGCAGCGCTTCGACGATGGCGAAACGGAGGGCTGCGTCCGCGGTAGAATCGTGGAGGGGCTCGAGGGCCGCGAAGGCTCCGGCGGGCCCGCCCTCGACGAGGGCCCTCGCGGCGGCGGGCAGAAGTTCCTCGGCGCCGGCGATCTGCACGAGATCGAGGACGCGGCGGCGCGCCGACTCTGCGGGCAGGCGCGCCAGGACATCCACGACGGCGGGCCGCAGCGGCGGCTCGCGGACGAAGACATGCACGAGAAGCGGCATCAGGGACTCGCCGAGCGCGGCGATGTCCCGGAGTGCGGCGGCCCGGGCCGGAGCCTCCGCCGTGCCGGCCACCGAGCGAAGCCCTGCCAGGGCCTCGCGCTCCCGGGCATCGGAGGGAGGCGCCGGCCCGAGACCGGCGGCCCGGAGCCGGTCCTCGAGGGCGGCGCGGGCGGTCCCGAGGAGTTCCGCCCGCTCGGCCTCCGACGCGCTCTCCATGATCTCGGCGTCGAGCCCCACGGTCCGGGCGTCGGGATCGAGTTCCACGCGCCCCGCGTCCCGGCAGCGGGGCCGCACGTAGCGCTCGCTGGCGGCGAGCCACTCGCGCCAGCGCGCCGCGATCCAGGCCACGGATTCGGCGGGATCGCCGGTTTCGAGGGACCCCGCATGCCACCCGGTGACGGTCTCGAGCGCTGCGTTCAGGCGGGCGTGGAAAGTCGTCGCAGGCGATTCAGGAGCCGCGGCTCCTTCCGCGACGCGACCCAGCGCCTCGATCATGGCGCGCGCTCCGGCCAGGCCGCTCGCCTCGAGGCGCGCGGCGGCGGCGGCGGCGACGGCAGCCTCCGGACTCCGGAGCCGCGCGATGAGATCCGCCGGGGCCGACTCCTGTCCCGCCGCCCATCCGGTCGCGAGGATGAGCCAGAGGACCGCGGACGCCCGGCAGGTGCCCCGGGCGGTCATCCGGAGACGTTCGCCTCGAGGTCGCGGGGCGGCTGCGGCCGGACCTCGGCGCCGCCGGACCGGGGAGCAGGCTCCGGCGCCCGCGTGACCCGCTGCGCGGACGGCCCCTTCGGACCGCTCACGAGATCGAACTCCACCGCCTCTCCGTCCGCGAGGGTCCGGAAGCCCTCCCCCGCGATGCTCGTGTAGTGCACGAACACGTCCTCCCCGCCCTCCTGCGCGATGAACCCGAACCCCTTCCGGTTGTCGAACCACTTGACCCTGCCGGTCGCCATGGCCACTCCTTCTTCCACCGTCCCGTCCGGACCCCTTCGATCCGGGAGTGTGCCGCGCTGCCTCTCCCGCCGCCCGGAGGGCGGCGGGAGGTCGGACGCGGCCGGTCTCCCGCCCGCGACCGACGCGTCAGCGGCGAGCGGACTGGAGTACGGCCTTCCGCGAGAGCTTGATGCGGTCCTGCTCGTCCTTCGCGATGACCTTCACCTCGATCCGGTCGCCGATCTTCACGACGTCCGAGACCTTGGACACGAACGTGTCCGACATCTCGGAGACGTGGAGCAGCCCCTCCTGCCCCGGGAGGATCTCGACGAAGGCGCCGAAGTCCTTGATGGACACGACCTTGCCCGTGTACACCTGACCGATCTCGACCTCGGCGGTAAGCATCTGGATCTGATCCCGCGCCGCCTCGGCGCCGCCCTTCGCCGTGCACGAGATGTGGATCGTGCCGTCGTCGTCGATCTCGATGTTGGCGCCGGTCTCCTCCTCGAGCCGCTTGATCGTCTTGCCGCCCGGCCCGATGACGAGCCCGATCTTCTCCTGCGGGACCCGGACGATGAGCATCCGCGGCGCCCAGGGGGAGATGTCCTTCCGCGGGCGCGGCAGCGCCGCAAGCATCTTCCGGAGGACGTGGAGGCGGCCCTCCTTCGCCTGCCGGAGCGCATCCCGGAGGATGTCCGAGGTGAGCCCCTCGACCTTGATGTCCATCTGGACCGCGGTGATCCCGCGTCCCGTGCCGGCGACCTTGAAGTCCATGTCGCCGAGATGGTCCTCGGTGCCGAGGATGTCGGAGAGGATGCGCACCACCGGGCCTTCCTTGAGAAGACCCATGGCGACGCCCGCGACGGGCTGGCGGATCGGAACGCCCGCATCCATGAGCGCCAGCGTCCCGCCGCAGACCGTCGCCATCGAGGATGAGCCGTTGCTCTCCATGATGTCGCTCACGATGCGGACCGTGTAGGGGAACTCCACATCGGGCGGGACAACGGGGGCCAGGGCCCGCTCGGCGAGGTTGCCGTGCCCGATCTCGCGCCGGGACGGGCCGCGGATCGGCTTCGTCTCGCCCGTGCAGAAGGGCGGGAAGTTGTACTGGAGATCGAGGCGCTTTGCGTACTCGTCCTTGAGTCCGTCGACGATCTGCTGATCGCGCGGCGTTCCGAGCGTGACGGTGACGAGGGCCTGCGTCTCGCCTCGGGTGAAGAGCGCCGAGCCGTGCGTCCGCGGCAGGAGACCGCTCTCGACCGAGATGGGGCGGATCTCATCGAGGGCGCGGCCGTCGATGCGGCGTCCTTCGAGCAGGAGTCCGCGGACGATGCGGTACTCCATGTCTTCGAAGAGGCGGTGCAGGGCCTTCGAACGGTCTCCCGCTTCCTCGTGCCCGGGAGGCGCGAAGCGGGCGACGGCCGATGCCTCCACCGCGCGGCAGGCCTCGATGCGCGCCTGCTTTCCGGGCGTGAGGAGCGCCACGCGGAGAGGCGCCTCGAACTCCCGGCGGGCCTCCGCGATATAGGGCGGGATCGTCTCCACCGGCGGCACGAAGACGGGCTTCACGACGCCGGCCTTCTGACCGAGCTCCCGGACGAGGCCGGCGATCTCGGAAGCCACGCGATGGCCCTGGTTGATGGCGTCGAGGAGTTCCTCCTCGGAGATGCCGAGCGACCCGCCCTCGACCATGGTGATGGCGTCCGGCGTACCGGCGACGACGAGCTCGAGATCGCCCACGTCCACGTCCTTGTGGGTCGGCATGGGGACCAGGCGGCCCTCGACGCGGCCGATGCGGACGGCTCCGAGCGGCCCCTGGAAGGGCACCGGCGCCACTTCGAGCGCTGCGAAGGCCGCGATCATGGCGACGATGTCGGGATCGTTGTCCTCGTCCGCCGACAGGACGAGGATCTGCACCTGGACCTCGTCCTTGTACGCTTCGGGGAAGAGGGGCCGGATCGGGCGATCGATGAGGCGGGAGGTGAGGATCTCCTTGGTCGTCGGCCTCCCTTCCCGCTTGATGAATCCGCCCGGAAACTTCCCGGCGGCGTAGGTCTTCTCCCTGTAGTCCACTGTGAGGGGGAAGAAATCGATCCCCTCGCGCGGCTTGCCCGATGTCACCGCGGCGAAGACGACCGTGTCGCCATAGCGCGCCAGCGCGGACCCGGCAGCCAGCCGGGCCATGCGCCCCGTGGAGATCGAGAGCACGCGCCCCGCGATCTTCCGTTCGACTCTTGCTTCTTGCATGTGTTGGCAGTTCGCGGACGTCACCTCCGAAGCCCCAGCCTTGCGATCAGGGAGAGGTAGCGGTCCGAGTCCTTGCTCCGCAGATACTTCAACAACCTCTGTCTGCGACCGACCATCATGAGGAGGCCGCGACGCGACGTGTGATCCTTCCGGTGCGACTTCAGGTGGCCTGTGAGATGTTCGATGCGCCGCGTGAGCAGCGCGATCTGCACCTCGGGCGAACCCGTGTCCCGCTCGTGGATCCTGTTCGTGGCGATCAGATCCTGCCTCGAAACCACCGCATCAGTCATCGCGACATCCTCCGTGGCCGGTGGAATCGCGCCGATCCTTCTCCATGGCCCATGCCACGGAGCGACGCGTCTTCCTTCCGGTTTCCGTGCGCTCCAGGCCCTTCACCACCGCGATAGAGCCCCACCCGGAGTCGCCCCGCCTGCGCCGAGTCCTGACTCGGGGCGGGCGGTCGCTGTGGGGGATCCGTCGATCGGGGTATGGACGGTCGAAGAAGCGGATCCACGCCGGATCGGCGAAGGATATTCCCCGCCGAGCCTCGGAGCAGAAATCCTAAACCTCTTCTGGACCAGAGCTTGGAGCAGCGTTCCGCTTGATACCTTGTCTTGAAGTGGGGATTATACCGGCCCGACGTGACAGCGGCAACGACAAAGATGGGAGCGCCAGTCTGAAGGCCGCCATGGAAGTCACGGTCCCGGCGACCTGCCGGCTCCGGCGCACCTCCGCCGCCGCACTGGCCATCCTGAGTCTCGTCGTCGCGTTCCGGCCGCTTTCGGACATCGATGTCCACTGGCATCTCGCGCGGGGCCGGGACATCCTCGAGCGCGGCGGATTCCCTGAGCGGGATCCCTTCTCCTGGAACGTCCCGGACCGGCCGCCGGACCGCCAGGCGTGGCTTGCCGACGTGCTCTTCCACGCGCTCCGGTCCATGGGGGGCCTCCCGGCTCTCCGCATCTTCTGCGCGTTGCTCGTCGCCGCGGCCGTGACGCGCTGCCACGCCCTCCTGCTCCGGCTCGGAGCCTCCCCCGCTCCGGCCTTCTCCGGCGCCTTCGTCGTCCTCGCGCTCTTCCGCGATCGCATCCAGCACCGTCCGGACCTCTTCTCGTTCCTCTTCGCGATCCTGGTCATCGAGTCCCTCGTGCGGCCCCGGATCCGACCCCGCGCCGCCGCGGCCCTCCTCACGGCTCTCTGGGCCAACCTCCATCCGGGCGCCGTGCTCGCGCCCCTCATCGCCGCCGCGATGGTCCCGCCACTCCGGGGACCCGGGCTAGGCCTCCGCCTCGCGACCGTTCCCCTCCTCGGGGCCGCGACTCTCCTCAATCCGGACGCCACGGGCATCTGGATCTACCTGGCCGAGACGGCCCCCCTGAGCCGCCTCATTCCCGAATGGCAGAGCCTCTTCCGCCTCGGGCTCCCGCGCTTCTGGCCGGAGGCCGCGGCCCTCGCCGTCATCACGGCGCTCTTCGCCCGGACGGCGGCGGCCCGCGGGGGACAACGCCCCCCTGCCCCGCTTCTCTCCCTCGGTCTCCTCGGCATCGCCCTCGCGGCGAGCGCCGTGCGCTTCACCCACATGCTGTTCCTGCCGCTCGCCGCCGCGCTTGCCCCCTCCCCCGGGGACCGCGGGCAGCGTCGCGCCGCCACCATCGCCCTCGCGATCCTCGCTCCCCTGACCGCCGGCCTCCTCGCCGGCGACGCGGTCCGGCGCATCCGGGCCGCCCGGCTTTCCGGACTTTCCGTCCTCGCCGACGTCCATACGCCGCAGTATCCCGTCCGGATCGCCGACCTCCTGCTTCGTGCCGGTCTCGAGGGACGCCTCTGGAACCCCCCGGCCTTCGGCGGCTATCTCATCGACCGGCTCCACCCGCGCCTCCGCGTGGCCATCGACGGTCGCGTCACGCTCTACGGCCCGGCTCGGGCGGCCGACGCCCTAGATATCCTTCGAAGCCCCCACCGGGAAAGCCGGCTCCTCGAGCTCGACGTCGAGATCGTCCTGCTTCCCACGGGAACAGCCTGGTCGCCGGACAGGTTCGTCCGGACGGCGGAGATTCCGGGCGAGGCGTCGCTCTGGCTCCGGCACGACACGCCGGCAGGCGCGCGGAACCGCGAGCGGCTGCGGCGGGCGTTCCTGCCCTGATCGCGCCGTCAGGCGCCTCCGCCCTGCGCGGCAAGCCAGCCCGTGAGCAGGACCTGAGCCGCCACCTTGTCCACCTTCGACCGCCGGTTCCGCCGCCCCTTCACGTGGGGACGGAGCAGAGCCTCGGCCTCGAGCGTCGTGTAGCTCTCGTCGAACAGTTCGACGGGCATGCCGGCGGCCTCCGCCAGCCGCCCGGCGAAGGCGCGGACTTCCGCTGCGGCTCCGCCCTCGGTGCCGTCGACGTTGACGGGCAGGCCCACGACGATGAGATCCACTTCCTCCTCCCGGGCGAGGGCGGCGATGCGAGCGATGGCGGCGGCGTCATCGAGGGTCTCGACGACTTCCCGGGGAAACGCCATGGTCCGCGAGGGATCGGAGATCGCGACTCCACGGCGCTTGCGGCCCCAGTCCACGGCCAGGACGCGGCCCATGGCTCAGAGGTACCTCCGGAGCCCCCCGGACTCGAGGTCGGCGACGAGCCGTTTCACGTCCTCCGCGAGACTCTTCGGCACGACGAGGACCGCGTCGGCGGTCCGGACGATGACGATGTCCCTGAGGCCGATGGCCGTGACGAGGCCCGGAGCGTCGTTGTGGACGTAGAGGCGCCGGTTTCCGCGCCCCTGGAAGGATCCGACGATGGCATTGCCCCGGCCGTCGGTGGGGAGGTGCGCCGCGGCGGCGGAGAAGCTCCCCACGTCGTCCCAGCTGAAGGCCGCCTCGACGACGACGACGGACTTCGACCGCTCGAGCACGGCCCGGTCGAAGGAGATCCGCGGGAGCTTCGGATAGACGGCGTCGAGGACGCGCCGCCCCTCCGCCCGGCTCCGCTCCGCACCCGCGCGGATCTCCCCGAGGCCCCTGTGAAGCTTCGGCGCATGGGCCTCGATCTCGCGGAGAAGCACGGCGGCCCGCGCGATGAACATCCCCGCGTTCCAGAGGAAACGGCCGCTCCGTACGTACATCCGGGCCCGGGAGAGGCGCGGCTTCTCGTGGAACGCGGCCGCCTCGAAGACGCGGGGTCCCGACCGGGGCGCCCGGAGCGTCCTGCCGATCTCGATGTAGCCAAAGCCCGTGGCGGGCCGCGTCGGCCGGATCCCGATGAGGGCGATGCGGTCCGGTCCCGCCGCCGCCACCGCCGCCGCGACGGACCGGCGAAATCCCGCCTCGGGGCTGATGAGATGATCGGAGGGGAGGACCGCCAGCACGGCGTCCGGGTCCTTCTCCGCGGCCCGCAGGGATGCCAGCGCCACGCAGGGCGCCGTGTCCCGGGGGGCGGGTTCCACGACGACGTCGGGCGGGGGCGGCCCCGCCACCCGCCGGACAGCCGCCGCCTGGGCGGCCCGCGTCACGATGAAGATACGGTCTTCGGGGACCACGAGCCCTGCGCGGCGAAGCGCGAGGCGGAGAAGTGGCTCCGGCGCCCCGATGGCGAGGACCTGCTTCGGTCGCGCCGCCCGCGAGAGCGGCCAGAACCGCGTCCCGGCTCCGCCCGCCATGATGGCCACGCTGAGCCCCGGAATGTGCTTCACCGCACGTCGCCGCACCATGTCACTTCTCCCTCCTCGACTCGGGCCGGAGACCCTTGAGCCGGATCCTCCGGCCCGCGTCCGGATCGGGATTCCCGAGGGCATCGAAGATCCCGATCATTTCCACGGTCGGATCCTCGATGGGGCCCCGCAGGCTCACGCCCCAGGCGATGGGGTTCTTGAGGATCGACAGGATGTCGGAGATGAGGGGGATGTCCGGGATCCACTTCAGGAACTTCGTCCGGCAGGCGATGTTCGCGATGCCCCCGAAGGAGATCTCGCTGGTCGGATCCCCGTCGAGGCGGAGATCCGGACCCTCGAACACGAAGTTCGTGAGGCGGATCCGCTGGTCGTGGACGGTGAAGTGCACGAGGCCGGCCTCGCTTCTCGGGTCCCTCGTGAGGTCGTAGTTGAGGAAGGTCAGCACCTCGGAGATGAGGGGCAGATGCCAGAGTTCCTTGCCCACGAAGCGGATCCGGCCGTCTCCCGACCACGTCGTCCGGTCCTCGAGGTTGCCGGCGAGCGTGAGCTCCACCGAGGCCATGCCCTCGGCGCCGGCGGCACGACCGGTGAGGCGTGGCAGCAGTTCCGCGAGGTGCAGATCCTGCACCGCGAGGCTGGCGCGGAAATCGAGACCGCGATCGCCGCTCTTCAGCATGAGGATCGCGGAGTCGCCCGGCGCGCGCTTGTCGAGGTAGCCGCTGCAGTGCGACCCGAACCCTATCGTCTCGCCTTCCGTTTCCGCGGGCTTGGAGGACTTCGGCTTCTGCGTCGAATTCGTATTCGACTCGGGACCCGACCTGGGCGCATCGAGACTCAGGGCGCCTTCGATGACACTCACGTCGAGGCAGATTCCCTCGAAGAGGAGATTCCCTACCTCGAGGCTCGAGTCTCTGAGCCTGCCCCGGAAGAAGAAGTCGCCGGCATCGATCGTGCAGTCCTCGATGTCGAGCCAGGCGTCATTGAAGGAGATGGGGAGTCCCGCGTCCATCCCCGCCTGACGCAGGTGGATCGTCGACGCGCGCCGTGGAACAGTCTGTTTCTTGGCCTTCCTATGCGCTCCTGCATCGTCGTCACGCTCGAGATCGGAGCCCTGGATCGCGATCTGCCCACCCCGGACGCTGATGCCGACGAGCTCGAGATCCACGGCGCCGTGGAGATTGAGCGCGGCCAGTTTCAGTCGCTGCTCCTCGGGAAGGAGCTCGTAGAGCCACCGCTTCACGCTCACATTGCGGAGGTGCAGATTCCTCAGCTCGGCTTCGAGGGGCTCCCGGTAGGGTCGGATCTCCGCCGACGCAAGCCCGAAGCTCATGTCGCCGACGGCGGGATCCGTCGCGACGTCGCCCCCCGTGAAGGACGCCGATCGGACCGGCCTTCCCCCTCCTCCGCCCTCATCCGGGCGGCCGCGGATCACCCCCGAGAGGCTCTCGAGCTCGATCTCCCAGTCCCCGTCGGACGAGGTCGAGACCCTGATGATGCCGCGGACCCCCTCGACGCCCACGAGATCCCGCGTCCGAGCCGGATCGAGGGACACGTCGAAGCTGAGCGGCAACCCCGATCCCGGTTCGATCCTCATGTCGTGGGCGCGGATCGTGAGCTCCGCCGTGTCCACCCGCCCGCCAGCGGAGTCGAAGTCGAAGGAGACGGGGCCCGACAGGGCCACGATGTTCCGGACATCGGGAAGGGCCGGAATGAGCGGCTCGAGGGCGGTCAGGAGTTCCGCATCGACGTCGATGGACCTCGACCGCACGTGGAGATGGTGCTCGGAAGGCCCCGTGGGCCCGCGGCCCGGCGTTCCGAAGGACGCCTGCCCCGTGATCTCCACCTCGCGGCCGAGAGCGCTCAGAATGATCCCGTCGAGGTGGATGGCCGTGCGGCCTCCCCCGCCCTTCGATTCCACCGCCGCCTGTCGCACGACGACTCGGCCCGCGACGGCCCTGAGCTCGAGATCAGGACTCAGCTCGGGGCGGAGCGTCATGCCTTCGGCGTCCACGGCGAGGTCGAGGCCGACACCGCCGGATCCCGAACAGGCGATGCGCCCCGCGAGGCTCACCGTCCCTTCGGGGAAGTAGTCCGTGAACATGTTCTTGACCCCGGCGCTGAGGTTGCCGAGGGTGGCGCACACGTCGTAGTCGAGCGGCACCGCCGTGGCCCGGAGATCCACGACGAAGTCCTGTGCGCCGGAGAGCAGATCGATGCGACCATCGGCATGGATGAGCCCCGGACCACGGCGCCCCTCGAGATCGCTGAACCTCGCCTCTCCTTCCTCCACGACGACCCGGCCCGCGAGATCGCGGATCTCGACTGGAAACCACGCGGGCGTCGCGACGACCTTCCGAAGTTCGGCCTCGATCCGGACGCGGGCGCGATCGTCCTCCGGGCGGCGGCGCACCTTGACGGCGATGTCGGCGGATCCCGAGAGACCGAGGTGCCGAAGCACGTCCGCGTGGGACTTGTCGCGCGCGTTGACCGCGTCGACGAGGGCCTCGTCGAAGGGAACGCCATGCCCTTCGACGAGGACCCAGAGATCGGGCTTCGTCAGGAGATCGCGCATCTCCCCGCGAATCGTGATGAGCGCGTCGCCGTGCCGCCCGGCGAGGCCATCGAGGACGACGCCTCGACGGTCGATCCGCACGGTTCCGCGAATGTCCTCCACGGGATAGGGGAATCCCCACGATCGGCGTGGTTCGCCATCCGCCGGATCTGGCGGCCTGGCGGGCGGGACCATGCCGTAGCAGGCCGAGACGCCGCCAAGCTCGAGGCTCACCTCGACCTCCGTCGGCAGATCGGGCTCCTCGCGGATTCGGAAGTCCCCGTCGAGGACGCCCCGCGCTGCGAGAGAACCGAGGACCGAGTCGATGGTCGGACCGGGGTGCGGCAGGGTTCGGAGGCGGCTTCCGAGCAGCTGATCCACCCGGAGCCCCTTCACGGCTCCGCGGAGATCGAGGTGCGCCAGGGTGACACCGCCGTCAAGGGGGCCTGCTCCGCCTGCCTCCGGCGCGCCCCATCGCAGCGCGCAGTCCCCGGAGAGGCTTCCGGCGCCGCCTTCGATCTCGAAGACGAGTCCGTCGGTATGCAGGATCCCGCCGGGCGTCCAGTGGATCCAGCCCGAGAGGCCGGTGGCCGTGACGTCCGAGGTCCGAAAACGGGCGTTGACCCGCCGGAGGCCCACGTCGAGCCCGACGCGCAGTCCCTCGGCAGCCCGGCCCCCGCCGAGATCCACCGTGGCCCGGACGTCGACGGCGCCGTCGATCTCCACGAGTTTCCTGATCGCGTTCCGCGTCATCACGTCGAGCCGCTGCATGAGCGCGGCTTGCACGTCGACGGGTCCCGCAGAGGCATCGACCCGGAGAACGCCAGGCCCGAGGTCGCCGCTCAGGCGGACCCGACCGTATGCGGCGGTGTCGGCGGCGCCTTCGAGACGCCAGGCCCCGGGAATCAGGGTCGTGAAGGGGTCCAGCGTGGCGGTGATCCCGTCGACGACGAGGGGCGTCATCTCGTCCAGCGGGCCGGCGCCGTGGATCTCGATCCGGAGGCCGGACACCTCGATCCGCGGACGCGCAGCGTCCGTCGGCGCGCCGCTCTCGTGGAACAGGGACTTGAAGAAGGCCGCCGTGTCTTCGAGCGGTTCACGCAGGCGGAGGACGGGATCGAGGATCCGCACGACGCTCACGACCGGTCGGCCCTCGATGAGCGCGCGCCAGTCGAAGGATGCCTCGACACGACCGATGGAAAGGACGGGATGGCCGCCGCGGGCGAGAGTGAGATTCTCCGCCCAGGCGTTGCCGAGGATGTCGATTCCCACGTCACCGACGTCCGGCTTCGCGGTCAGGTTTCCCGCGAGAATGGCGTCGAAACGCCTCCGGAGTTCCGCCCGGCGGAGCACGAGAGCCGAGTCCGCGACGAGGACGCCCGCGACGAGGAGCAGGAGCAGAGCGTACGCGGAGAGACGTCCCATTCAGGCGCGCTCCTCAACGGCCGCGCCCGCGACGGGATCCTCGCGCCCGCCGATGACGAGCCGCGCGACCCGCCGCCCGACGCCGCACGCCACGGCGTGGGGCACGGTTTCCGCCGCGAGGGCAAGATCCTCGAGGCGAATGCGGTCGCCCCCGTCCTCGCCCACGAGCGTGGCCGTGTCGCCGGGTGACGCCTCCGGTATCGACGTGAGATCGATGGTCGTGTAATCCATGGACACGGCGCCGACGACCGGCGCCCTTCGCCCGCGGACCAGCACGGCGGCCCGGTTCGCCGCGGCCCGGGGATACCCGTCGTCGTAACCGAGGGGGAGGATCCCGATGCGCGTGGGGCCGCCGGTGCGGTACGTCCCACCGTAGCCCACCCCCGCCCCGCCCGGAAGAGACTTCACGTGGACGATCTTCGAGCGGAGCGAGAGGACCGGGGTGAAGCCCGGAAGCTCCACGCCCGCTCCGGGCGAGAAACCATAGAGGAACGCGCCCGGCCGGATGCAGTCCGCACCGCCGTCGTCGAGGTCCTCCGACAGGGCCCAGGCGCTGTTCCGCGCGTGGATCCGCCGGGGGCGGAATCCAGACTCCGCCGCCAGACGGTCGAGAGTCGCCCGGAACCGGCGAGCCTGCTCGCGGGCGCCCGCCAGGTCGCCGGCGCCCGTGCCCGCGAAGTGCGTGAAGCAACCTTCGAGGCAGATCCCGGTCGTTCCGGCCGCCGCGGCGACCACGGAACCCGCTTCCGCCGGCAGGACCCCGAGCCGCCCGAGCCCCGTGTCGATCTTCATGTGAGCGAAGGCGGGACGTCCCCTCCGCCGCGCCTCCGCCGCGAGCCGGGAAACATCCTCGACGGCATGGACGGCGACCGTGATGTCGTTGGCGACGACGGCGGGCAGCTCGCCCCCGACGACCGTGCCGAGGATGAGGATCGGCCCCGCGAGACCCGCCTGGCGGAGTTCCAGAGCCTCCCGGGCGTCGCCGACGCAGAGCCCCTGCACGCCCGCGGCGAGAAGCGCCCGCGCCACCGGGAGGGCGGCATGGCCGTAGGCGTCCGCCTTCACGACGGCGAGGATTCCGCGATCCGGCCGGAGTCGGCGCAGCGCCGCCACGTTGCGGCCGAGGGCCGCGAGATCGATCTCCGCCCAGGCACGCTGGAATCTCATGAGGCGATGGTCCCAGAACCCCGGCGGCATTCCAACGTTCGCCGCAGACGGCGCCAGCTCAGATCCGCCCCCGGAAACGCGACACGCCCTCCGCGTCCACGTACAGCGGCTCGAGAACGGCCCTCGCGGCCCCGGGCTGCACGCAGGGACGCCGGAGTCCGAGGGCTGCCACGGCCACGACGGGAACATCGCGAACGAGAGACACCATGGCCCCGGCCCTGACCGCCCCCTCCTCCACGAGCGCGATGCCGTCGCCACCGAGAAGCGAGCCGGCCGCTGCGCTCTCGAGCCACGCCGCAGGCGTGAGAAGCCGCGGCGGCCCCGCGGCGACCACGTCATCCCCCTCGACGCGATAGTCGCCGGCGTAGAGATGCCCCTCGCGGGCGTCGATGAGCGCCGTGATCCGTTCCGCGTTTCCGCGAAGGGCGAACGCGATCGCTTCGAGAGCGCTGACTCCGGTCACGGGGCGCTCGATCGCCCATCCGAGAGCCAGCGCCGCCGCGATCCCCATGCGCGCGCCCGTATACGAGCCTGGTCCGATGCAGACCGCGATGACGTCGAGATCCGCCGGCGCGAGTCCGGCCTCCGCGAGACACGGGCCTGCGACGTCCGACGGGAGGATCCCGCGGCGTTCCGACCGGACAACGGCGAGGCACCGCCCCCCCGCAGCGATGGCAGCAACGGCCGCGCGACCCGTCGTCTCGAGGGCCAGGACGCGGCGGAGGTCAGGAGCGTCCGATCTCAAGCCGGATAGCCTCCGCCACTCGGTCCGCGAGGGCGCGGATCTCCGTTTCGTCGGGGCCCTCCATCATGACGCGCGCGAGGGGTTCGGTGCCGGAGTACCTGAGGAGCACGCGCCCGCGGCCGGCGAGGACCCCTTCGGCGGCGACGAGCTCCCGCCGGACGCGCTCGAGCGTATCGAAGGGGGGCTTCCGCTCCACGCTCACGTTGACGAGCACCTGCGGGAACCGCCGCATGAGGGCTCCGAGCTCCGAGACCCGGCGGCCCGATTCGCGAGCAATGCGCATGACGGAGAGCGCGGTCACGAGACCATCGCCGTACCAGCGATCGCCGCGGCGGATGACGATGTGGCCGGACTGCTCGCCGCCGAGCACCGCGTCCGTGGCGCTCATCTTCTCGGCGACGGCACGGTCACCGACGGGGCAGGTCTCGACCCGCACCCCGGCGGGACGCACGGCGGCATCGAGACCGAGATTGCTCATGACGGTGGCGACGATGCAGCCCCCGCGGAGCCGCCCCGATGCGATCCAGTCCGTGGCGAGGATCGCGAGGATGGAGTCGCCGTCGAGAACGCGGCCATCCTCATCGACGAGGATCACCCGGTCCCCGTCGCCGTCGAGCGCCATGGCGAGGTCGAAACCGCCGGCCCGCACGCGGCCGGCGAGATCCTCGACGTGGAAGACCCCGCAGTCGACATTGATGTTGACGCCGTCCGGAGAAGCATGGACCGCCGTCACGTCCGCGCCGGCACGCCGGAGGATCTCGGGCGCCACGGCGCTGGCAGCCCCGTTGGCGCAGTCTGCAAGGACCCGGAGTCCGCAGAGCCCGGAGCCTTCCATGATCTCGCCGGCGATCTCGTCGACGTAGAGGCGCGACGCCTCCGGAAAACGAACGTGGCGTCCGAGCCCGGCCCCCACCGGCCCCGCGGGCGCGTCCCCGCGGTCGATCTCCTCCTCGAGCCGCGCCTCCTCGTCGTCGTCGAGCTTGCGGCCGTGGGGTCCGAAGATCTTGATGCCGTTGTCAGGCATGGGGTTGTGGGACGCCGAGATCACGATGCCCATGGGGAGTCGGAGCCGGCGGGCCACGAGGGCCGCGGCGGGCGTCGGAAGCACGCCGCCATCAAGGACGTGGACCCCTTCGGCAAGAAGCGCCCCCGTGAGGAGCGATCCGATCATCGCGCCGGAGATGCGGGTGTCCCGCACGAGAAGCACCCTCGGCCCCTCGAGGCCCTGCGGCCCGCCGGTACCGGCCACGCCGTCCTTCCGGAGGCGCACGCGGCGGCCCATGGCCCGTCCGATGTCCACGATGGCCGCGGGCGCGAGCAACCCGCGGTTGGCCTCGCAGCGGATTCCGTCGGTGCCGAAGTACCTCCGTGCCTTCACGTCAGAGTCTTTCGTCATTTCGGCGGATTGACCGTGAACGCCGCCTCCGCCGGATCCGCGGACCGGACCGTGAAGTCCGCGAACTCGGGATCCTGGATGAACCAGCGGACGGGCGGCGTCTCGAGCTTGCCCTCGGTGAACCCCTCGCGCTCGAACCGCGTCAGGTCCACGTAGAAGATGAAGGCGGCCTCCAGCCTGCGGCGGTAGTCGGGCTCCCGCTCCGACCGTTCGACCTTGTCCACCGGCCCGGCCACCACGACGCTGCGCAGCAGCGGATCGTCCGCCGGCGCAGGCGCGTCGAGGGAGAACGTGCCGCCGGCCAGCACGCGCAGGATCCGCCCGCGCGCGAGGAATCGGAGGGGGACGTCCGACAGCTCCACGTTCCGCGCCTCGCGGGAGAGCGTGAAGTCGAGCCGCACGGCCGGAGGACCGTCTCCCACGGCGCGGAGGCGCTCGCGGCGCAATGCGTCGCGGAGATCGTCCGGGTCCACCTGCACGTCCGCGTGGGTCCCGGCTTCGGCGGGCCACTTGACCGCGACGCGGAGAGGTCGGGAGGCCGGATCCGCCGCGAGGCGCTCCACCGTGGAGCGGGGGCCGCTCACGCGGATGAGCGGCGGCCGGACAGCCAGCCCCTCGACCCGGACGCCCGATCCCGAGGGCGGGAGCATGGGGTCGATCCGCACGGCACCTTCGAAGGAGGACTCGAGCGTCACCTGGGGCCTCGCGTCGACGAAGTCCACGGCGACGCCCGGCAGTCCCGACAGCACGACATCGCGTCCCTCGATGACGCGCACCGTCGAGAACTGAGCCGTGTCATGCCACGACTCGCGGAGGACGACCCGTCCGACGAGCCGCCCCGCGGCGGCATCGGCCTGCTTCTTGCGCCCGCGGACCCGCAGCGCGACCTTGCGCGGCGAGAAGTCCCGGACCGCCACCCCCGGCTCGGGAACGAGCACGAGGACCGCGGCGGACTCGGGCACCGGATCCACGCCCTGGACGACGATGGCGATCTGTTCGCCGGCCACGATGTCGGTGTCGAGCTCGCGGTTGATGAGGAAGATGAGGAGTCCCGCGAAGATGGCCGCGACGACCTTCGACCGGAAATGGGCGGCAACGAGCGATGCGAGCTTCGCTCTCATGGCGACTTCGGGCTCCGTCCGGCTTCCTCGCCCGCGAGACCCCGTCCGAGGAGCTGCCGCAGTTCCTCCGCCGAGGCCACAGGCCTGAGCTGTCCCCGCTCGGCCAGGGAGATGAGCCCGGTCTCCTCGGAGACGACGACGACCGACGCGTCGGACTCCTCGGTGGCCCCGATGGCCGCGCGGTGGCGCGTGCCGTAGTGCGCGGCGATCGTCGTCTTCTCGGTAAGCGGCAGGAGGCAGGCGGCCGCCGCGATGCGGTCCTGGCGCACGATCACGGCACCGTCGTGGAGCGGGCTGTTGGGCCAGAAGATGGAGACGAGAAGGGGCGCCGAGACGACGGCATCGACCGTCGTCCCGCCTTCCGTGAATCCGGCGATAGCCTCGCGCCGCTCGATGACGATGATGGCCCCGATCCGGCGCGTGGCGAGGCGCTCGACGGCCTGGCAGATCTCGGCGGCGACATCGAGCTCCGATCGCGACAGCGTTCGCAGGAGCGGATTGTGGCCGAGCCGCACGAAGGCCTGGCGCAGCTCCGGCTGGAAGATGACGACCAGGGCGAACACGAACAGCGTGAGGCCCCGGTCCGCGAGCCACTGGAGGCGCTGGAGGTCGAGGGTCTCGACGAGAAGGACGAAGACCGCCGCCGCCAGGGCCACGAAGACGACG
>CAYQRN010000076.1:0-18947 GCA_964419995.1 uncultured Planctomycetia bacterium | reverse complement strand
GTGAGAGCGTGGAATCGTAGCGACGTCCTGCAGTGATGAACTGTTCCGCCCACAACACCGGCTGCTCGCCGAAGATGGCGGTCCGGAGCATCTCGTGGCAGTGGCCCGCCGACGGGGCGTCAACGGTGCGGAAGCCCGTCCACCGATCGAGCCAGGCTGCGGAGAAGGCGTTCCGGCCCGCGTAACGCTCGGCCGGATTCTGGGTTGCGAAGATCCGGAAGTCGGGATGGACGGGACGCTCAGCGCTGCCGATGACCTCCGATCGATGTTCCGAGACGACCATCGTGGGGCGGCGGTCCACGACGGAGTTGAGCCGTTCGAGGAGCCCCGGCTCGGCGAGGTTCACTTCATCGAGGATGAACCAGTGGCCGTCCGTCATGGCCGCGGCGAGGGGACCCTGCATCCACTCCCATCCGGACCGGTGGCCCTCGGCGGGGACGAACCGGCCGACGATGTCGCTCGTGTCCGTCCTCGAACTCAGGTTGACCGCGAGGACAGGCTGGCGAAGGTGGGCCGCAAGAAAGCGGATCGCGCTCGTCTTCGAAGTGGCTGTCTCGCCCTCGAGGAGGCAGGGATCTCGCAGGACGATGCAACGCGCGATGTGGTCGAGGGTCCTCGCCGTGGACTCGTCGATGCAGAAATGACCGAACTCAGAGTCGGACGGGACGAGATCCGACCGCCCGGCGTTCATCCGGCGGGGCAGCGTCATTTCGCCGACAACGAGATGCGTGCCGTCGCACCGCAGGAATGGGCGCTCGGCCCGAAGACGACCCTGGGGCGCCAACCATGAGCGGACGCCCGGCTTCTTGGCCATGACTGCTCCTTCAGTGTCGTCCCGCGACGGAGAACGGGGACCTCCCTCGACTTCGCTATGTACGGAGTCTTGACGGGACGTTGGCAATCTCCTCGAAACCTCGTCCCGATGTCGCGGCGCCCGCACACGCACGCGGTCGTGAATCCCCGACGGCCCGATTCCCGCGACATTGTCGCTACCGGTTAGGATGGCTCTGCCATGAGTCGAACCACCATCACCACGGTGGAGATCCGTCACAGCGCGTGCACGAGTCGGATCCGCATCGGGTGCGGTCTCGTCGATGCGGCGACGGCCGAGCTCGGGCCGCTGGTGGTTCCGGAGGCCGGTGCTGTCGTCGTGAGCGACCCCGGCGTTCACGGCCGATTCGGCAGCGCTCTCGAGTCGCGGATCTCTACCTGTGGTGTCCTGCTCGGGCGCATCCTCCTGCCGGACGGAGAGGCAGCCAAGGACTGGGGGTGCGTCGGTGATCGACTCGAGACGCTCGCCGGTCTCCGCGCGTCCCGGGACACGCTTGTGGTGACCCTGGGCGGGGGCGCCATCACCGATGTCGGTGGACTGCTCGCCGCCCTCTACCTTCGCGGGCTTCGGGTCGTGCACGTGCCGACGACCCTTCTCGGCCAGGTCGACGCGGCCATCGGCGGCAAGACCGGCGTCAATCTCTCCGTCGGGAAGAATCTCGCCGGAGTCCTCCATCCGCCGGTCCTCGTGCTCGTCGATCCGGAAGTTCTCCTCACCCTCCCCGATGCGGAATTCCGCTCGGGGCTTGGCGAAGTGGCGAAATACGCGGTGCTGGGCGATGAGGTTCTCTTCGAGCGCCTGACGAGCGGCTCCAAGGCGATCCGCGGCCGCGACTTGGACGCTTTGACGGATGTCGTCGAGCGATGCGTCCGGTGGAAGGCCCACCTCGTGGAAGCGGATGAGCGGGACCTGGGCGTCCGGCGCCGGTTGAACCTCGGCCACACGCTCGGCCACGCCATCGAGGGGCTCGAGCGGGAGGCCCGGAGCGCGCCGCCGCTCGCGCACGGCGAGGCCGTCAGCATCGGAATCGCATTCGCCGCTCGTATCTCGCGCCTCCGAGGGCTGATAACGCCGGAGAGGGAGGGGGCGATCCTCGGGCTGTTCCGCGGACTCGGCCTCCCCGTCGCCGCGCCGCCGGTCGATTTCGACCGTCTCTGGACGCATATGCGCCACGACAAGAAGCGTGCGGCGGATCGCGTCCGCCTTGTCCTTCCCTCCGGAAATCGCGTTCTCGACCCCGTCGGGATCTCCCTCGACGAGCTCAGCGCCGCATGGCGCGATTTCATCCAAGCGTCGTGAAAACAGACGGTTGCGGCGCCTGCCCGCACCCGTCGGCGCGGGCGGACCGTGGTGGTTTACGACGGGGTGTCTCAAGTCCCGACACCTCTCCTCCGAGAATGTGGGTGTCCTGAACACTCGAGGACTCACAGCAGGCGTCGACCCGAGGAGTCGGGTCGGTCACCGGGAATCCGGCCACAGGCGGCCACCGGCGATTCGTTTCAGCATGAGGAGCAGCGTTTCATGGGACTGAGAATCAACACGAACGTGTTCTCGATCGGAGCCCAGCGCCACCTGGCGCGGGCGTCCGAGGCCCTCGGCGGGTCGTTCGAGAAGCTCGCCACGGGTCTCCGGATCGTGCGGGCCGCGGATGACGCCGCGGGTCTGGCGATCTCCGAGCGGCTGCGTGCCCAGGTCCGCAGCCTCGATCAGGCGTCGCGCAACGCCAACGACGGCGTGAGCCTCGTGCAGACGGCGGAAGGCGCCCTCGACGAGGTGAGCGGCATCCTGGTCCGGATGCGCGAGCTGGCGGTCCAGTCGGCCAACGGCACCGTGTCGAACTCCGATAGGGAGACGCTGGACGACGAGTTCCAGTCTCTCCAGCAGGAGATCACCCGGATCGCCAACTCCACGGAGTTCAACGGCGTGAGCCTCCTCAACGGCTCCAGCTCCATCACCTTCCAGGTGGGCTTCGGCACGACGTCGGGCGTGGACACGATGTCGGTGAGTACGTCGTCCGTGACGTCGTCGACCCTCGGCGTCGGAAGCCTCGACATCGGCTCCGGCGGCAACACGTCGACGGCCATCGCGGCCATCGACAGCGCCATCGACACGGTCTCCGAGCTCCGCGGCAGCTTCGGTGCGTCGCAGAACCGTCTCATGAGCACGATCAGCAACATCGAGAACCAGATCGAGAACCTCTCGGCCGCCGAGTCGCGGATCCGCGACGTGGACGTGGCGGCGGAGACGGCCCGGCTCACCAGGAACTCGATCCTGCAGCAGGCGGCCATCTCGATCCTCGCGCAGGCGAACGTGCAGCCGCAGTCGGCCCTGGCCCTCCTCAGGTAGGCCACCGGCGATCCTGAACGGCCCCGACCGCCGCCCCGCGGTCGGGGCCGTCGCCGTTTCCGCGGTCCTCTTCCTCCGTCGCGGGCGTCAGAGGGACGACCCGCCCGCCCGACCGAGGAAAGGAGCGTGACCGCGATGGTCCGTGCACTCCTCATCGCCGGACTGCTCTCGCGCGGTTGTGCCTCTCTGGCGCAGGCCGCGCCCCGCATCGTCCTCGCCAATCCCTTCTCCTCCCTCGTCTGCTCCCTCGACGCCGCCCTCGGCGCCGTCGTGGAGATGCCGCTCGGCGCCGCTCCCCGTTCCGTCGCCGTGGACCCGGAGGGGACGGGCTGGATCGCTGACGTTGCCCTGCCAAGGCTCCATCACGTCACGGAGGGCGTGCCGGACGGTCTCGGCGCCGATCTGCCCTTCGTCCCGACCGCTGTAGCGCTTCTCGCGGGCGGCGGAGCTGCCGCCGTCGGGGGCCCCGTCGCCTCCCCATCGGGATCCTTCGCTCTCGTCGACCCGGCCGGCGGGGTCGACGTGGTGGCGGCCGTGCCGCCGGGCCCCGTCCTCGTCGTCGCGCCGCGCGGCGGCGGCTTCGTCGTGGCGCACAAGTCCCTCCAGTCTCCCGTCGTCCTGTCGAGCCTCGATGCCGCGGGAGCCCTCATCGGATGGCTCTCTGGAGGCTCATTCCCCACGGACATGGCGCTCGATGAGGACGGCCGAATCCTCGTCACCCACGTGTCCGACGGCAGAGTGCGGCGTTTCGCGGCGGATCTCTCGGAGATCGGAGAGATCGTCGTCCCTCAGGGCGTCCACGGCGTCTGCCCCGACGGGGAAGGGGGATTCTGGCTGACCTATCCCGCCATCGATGCGATCCGCCATGTCCACGCATCCGGGCAGATCCTCGGCGACGTCGAGGTTCGCGGAGCTCCCCAGGGCATCGCGCGGACGCCTTCGGGGAACATCGTCGTGTCGGGACCGGCTCTCGGGTCCCTCCGGCTTCACACGCACGACGGCTACGCCATTGCAGAGATCCTCCTCCTGCCGGGCCTCTCCGGGTCGGGCGATCCGACCGGGATGGATTTCGCCGCGGGCGCCGGCGCCGGTCTCGATCTCGATGCCGACGGAGCTGCGAACGGAGAGGAGTCATCCGCTGCGACGGATCCCTGCGACCCCGTGTCCGTCCCCCTCTCCGTCCAAGTCCTCGGCGTTCCGCAGCCCGGCGCTACGGTGCCCCTCCGAGTCCTTGCGCCGTCATGTCCCATCCGCGCCTTCCTCGTCGGGCTCTCCTGCGGCGCCGCCGGGCCGGGGAGCCAGGGCTATCCGCCACTTCCCCTCGCGCCTTCACCGCTCCTCGACGCATGCCTTCACGGCACCTCCTCGGTCCTGTCGCCCACGGTGGGCATCCTCGACGCCACGGGGGCGGCGTACGTGCTGCTCGCGGTGCCGCCCATGCCGGAACTCCACGGCGCCGTATTCCACGCAGCGACACTGCTTGCCGACCCCTTCGACGGATGGCGGATCGTCCGCGTCTCGGCGCCCTCCCGGATCCAGGTTCCGTGACATGGGAAGGTGTGGTCCTGCCCCTCGCCCTCTCGATGGTCCTCGCCCATCCGATCCGTGCCGCCCGGAGGATCGCGGCGATTCCAGGCGGGGAGGACCTGTTCGTCCGGGGGGCCTTCGGGGAATTGGTGCGGGCCGGGGGGCTCTTCGAGCGGGAGCGCGAGCGCCTGAAGGAGCATGACGCCCTCGATGCGGCGCGCCGGGAGGAGGATGAGGCCCGGCGCCTCGGCCTTCTGCTCCTCATCCACGGCGCTTCGGACTACCCGCCCGCGCTTCTCGAACTGTCCGACCCGCCGCTCGTGCTGCGTTCGAGGGGGCTGCCGGCGCCGGGCCGCGAGCGGGCGGTGGCCATCGTCGGCGCCCGCGCCGCCAGCACCTACGGGACATGGGTCGCGGGCGAGGTGGCCGCGACCCTCGCCGCGGAGGGAATCACGGTCGTGAGCGGCCTCGCCCGCGGTATCGACACCCGCGCCCACCGTGGCGCTCTCTCCGCCGGCGGGCGGACGGTGGGAGTGCTGGGGTCGGGATTCCGGCGGCTCTATCCCCCGGAAAACGAACCCCTCGTCGAGGCCATGTGCGGCGCCGGCCAGGTCCTGAGCGAGTTCCCCCTCGACGCTCCGCCGCTCGCCCGGCACTTCCCGTTCCGCAATCGCGTCATCGCCGCGCTCTCGGACGCCGTCGTCGTGGTCGAGGCCCGGATGAAGAGCGGGTCTCTCGGCACGGCGGACTGGGCGGCGGATCTCGGCCGCATGGTCCTGGCGGTTCCCGGCCGCATCGACAGCGAACTCTCCGCCGGGCCCCTGGCCCTGATCCGCGACGGCGCCGTGGCGGTGACTGCCCCGACCGACGTGGCGAGGGAGGTTTTCGGGATCGAGGGATCGCGCCGGGCGGCGCCGCCGGCGCCGCCTCAGACCCTCGGCACGGAGGAGAACCGCCTCATGGCGCTCCTCACGAACGAGCCGTGCCCGCTCGACCGGATCGTGGAACTTGCGGGGCTTCCCGCGGGCCGCGTCATCTCGACTCTCCTCTCGCTCGTGCTGCGGGGGGCCGTCGCCGAACATCCGGGGATGTGCTATGCCCGGGCCCCGGAAGCCGCAACGCTCAGAACGGGAGTCGGCCGTCCTGGAGGTACTCCATGAGGACGTAGAGCGCGGCGCAGACGAGCACGACGAGGATCGTCGAGTTCACGAAGAGTCGAGTGGAGACTCTGAAGATCTCGCGGAAGCTGTCCCGGCGCAGGGCGGTCGACACGAGACAGATGACCGCGCAGACGGGGAGGAAGAGGAGGAAGGATTCGAAGATCGAGATCACGCGGCCGGCTCCGCGGCGCGGGTCTCCGCCCGAGCCAGGTCGTAGGCGTCGAGCATGGCAAGGACGTTGAGCAGCGTGGCCACGGCCGAGTAGAGGCAGCCGATCTCGTAGAAGCGGAGCGGCTGGGTCTTGATGAGGTTCCGTGTGGCGAGAGCCGCTCCTTCCGCGAGGAGGCCTCCGAAGGCGTGGGCGATGCCCCAGATGGGGTGGCGGTCGAGGGGGGAGATGTTGCGGAAGCCGGCGAGGATCATCCCGGCGAGGAAGAGGGGCACGAGGAGTGCCGCGAAGAAGGCTCCGCGGCGCCACCGGCCGAGCACGACGTGGCCGAATCCGGGGAAGAGCCAGCCGCAGAGGACCGCGATCCGCTCCCGGTTCGTCGAGCGGACGACGAAATGCCCGAGGAGGACCGCGATGATGAGGAGCGCGGCCGTGCCGGTGCCCGGCGGGAGATTCGTCAGAATGGCTCGAATGGCGCCGACGACGGTCATGGGGTGTCCCCTGGAGCCGCTTCCGGCGCCTCCGCGGGAGGGCGAGGATAACACGGGGTCCCCGGGCCTCCACTCGGCGGGCTGCCGCCGGGCGGGGACTCTGGGGGGCAGGGGGGGCGGGCCGTATAGTCCCGCGCCGCGGCGCGACGCAGGATACGATGACGAGGGTAGCCCACAGGACGACGACACGGGTCCGCTACGCCGAGACGGATGGCGCCGGCGTGGTCTACCACGCCAACTACCTCCTCTACTGCGAGATCGGCCGCACCGAGTGGCTCCGTTCCCTCGGCGTTCCCTACCGTTCTGTGGAGGACGAAGGGGTTCTCCTCACGGTGACCGAGGCGTCCCTCCGCTTCAGGAAACCGGCGCGCTACGATGATCCGCTTGTGATCGAGACCTGGCTCGAGGCCCTGCGCCGCGTCCGGCTGGTCCTCGGGAATCGCGTGCTGCATGGCGGATCCGGCGAGGTCCTCTGCGACGCCAGCATCACCTTGGCGTCGGTGGACCGAAACGGCAGAGTCGTCCCTCTGCCGGACCGGGTTGTCGCCGCCGTGACGTGAGGATCGGCGCGGAGCGCGGGAAGGACCCCGCGCCGGCCGCCGTCCAACGGAGGACCCGATGGAGATCTCAGCGATGATCGAGTGGAGACGGCCGTCGCTCCTCGTGCTCCTCGTCGTGGGGCTCGGGTGCGCCCGCGACGGCGTGCCGGAGTCGGCTTCGGCCCCGGAGACGCCCCTCGAGATCACCGCCTCGGGCCCCGACGACTCCGGAACGGCCGAGCGCAACGAACGGCTCCTGCGCCTCGAACAGGCGCTCGACAACTGGTGGAAGCAGAACCAGGAGCAGCAGTACAGCGTCCAGGACGGGATCGAGAACCACCTCGCGAGCTACGTGAACAAGTACTACGAACCGATCTGCGATGACCTGGCCTCCGGGAGCCCGCGGCACCGGCGGGCCGCCGCCGCGGCCCTCGGCTTCGCGCGCCGGGCCGACTCGATCCCGTTCCTCCTCGAGGGACTCCGCGACCCCTATCGGGAGGTGGTCCTGCACTCGCTCCTCTCCCTCTATCACCTCGCCCGAAAAGGGATCGCCGTGCCCCTCGACCCCGTCGTGCCCTACCTGCGGCACCCGCATGACGACATCCGCAGCAACGCCGCTCTCGTCCTCGCCCATGCGGCGGAGAAGACCGACGACCCGGCCCTCCTCCTGCCGCTCATCGCGGCCCTCGAGGACCAGAGCCCGTCTGTCCGGGTCCATGCCGCCGCGGCTCTCGGGGCCATGAGCCAGGAGGACGCGGTCCCTCACCTCGTGAAGCTGCTCTCGGACCCCGTCCAGCTCGTCCGGCTCCGGGCCCTCATCGCCCTCGGGCGCATCGGTTCCAGGGAGCCTCTCCCCTGGGTCGCGCCGCTCCTCACGGACGAGAAGCCCGAAGTCCGCCGGACGGCCCACAGGATCCTCGTCCAGCTCACGGGCGAGGACTTCGGGTACGACGCCCGGAGGTGGTCCGAGTTCTTCCGGAGCGCGCCTCCGCGCTGATCGCGGAGCCTGCGGCTCCGGCCTCCCGATCCGGATGGTCGCTGGCGCCGCCCGCCGGGGGGCGGCGCCGCGCAGGTGGCGCCGCCGGATCGGACATCCGGCCGCAGCCCCGGACGATCAGAGCACGACGACGTTGACGATCGCTTCGTAGGGCGCCGCCCCCACCGTGATGTTCTGGACGTAGTAGAGGAGGTAGTTGCCGTTTCCGAAGCTCGCCGGTGTGACCAGCGCCGAGTTCCGGCCGATGCCCACGCCACCGCCGCCGACCCAGGGGAAGGTGACGGGGAAGAGGCCGTTGTCGTCGTTCTGGGCGATGATCGGGAGATAGCCCGGAGCCATGAGAGAGATGTGGGGGTTGTAGATGCCCGTGCCGCCGCCCCCGACGGGCGTCATGCAGTCGACGCGCCTCTGGGTCGACGTCGTGTCGAGCCCGAGGCACTCGATGTAGATGTTCTGGGTTCCCGTGGCCGCGATCGTGAGGAACCCGCCGAAGTTGGCGGCGCCCGACTGCGTCACGGTCGAGATGTTGGGCGTGATGGCCGGCGCCCCCGTTCCCTGGGGCGTGAGCGTGCCGGCGCGCAGGACGAGGAGGTCGGGCTTGATGCCGTTGAAGAGGCCGGCATACGACGTCTGCCAGAGCAGGCTCGTGGCGCCCGAGACGCCGTCGGTGACCGACACCTCGTGGGATCCGACGCAGAAGTAGGGCATGGACGTGCTGAAGGCCGGCACGGCGAACGTGGCCTGGGTCGAGCTGGCCACGGTGCCGACCACGGCGACCGGCGCGTAGAGCCCGTGCCGCGGGTTCAGTGTCACCGTGCACGGAATCCCCGGCGTGAAGTTCGCGCCGACGATGGTGACCGTGGTCCCGGGGGCCGCGAGGTTGGCGCTCGAAAGGCCTGAGATCGTGAAGCTCGTCACGGCAGGTGCGCCGGTGTATACGCGGATGTTGAGGAGGTAATCGCCTGTGACGAACGTGGCCGGCGACGAGGCGCGCACGTCGATGCGGATCCCGCCGGCGTTACGGACCTGGAAGACAGCGCGAGAGTTGTAGGCCGGCCCCGAATCGTCATCGCCGTGGACCAGCGTCGCCCCTGCGATGTTGTCGAAGGCGAGAGAATTGACGTTCGTCGTGTGGAAGATCTCGACGAGGGGATCGAACCCCTGCGTGGCGGACGGGTCGAACGTCGATCCGTAGCCGTTGAGGATGCGGGACTGCGTGACGTTGAGGCTGTAGAGCTCCACCTGCAGGATGTCGCCCGCCGCCGCAGTGACCGTGTAGGCGTCGATCGTCGTTGAGGAGGCCAGCGTGCCCGCGAGGGTCTTCCACTGCTCGTTCACCGCGTAGGGGGAGGCATTGAGCGTGATGGGGCCGGGAGTCCCCGGCGCCACGCCCATGGGGTCCACCACCGCGAGGTGATGGGTCATGCTGTCGGGATCCTGCGTCGAGAGGTTGCCGGCGCCGAGAACATCTTCGTAGGCCACGGGACCCGAGTCGGCGTTGGCGGGGACCGTGAACGACGTGCCCGTCGTCACGGCCGTGGCGACGGTGGCGGGACCGATGGCGCCCGGAGGATTGAAGACATTGAAGTGGCACGTGCCGGTGCCGGAGCCCGAGTTCGTGATGGTGACGGTCGTGCCCTCGGCGGCGAAGTTCGGCGTGATGTCCGTGATGCCGGGACGGACCGCGACCCTGATGGCATTGGAGATCCTCACGCCTACGGCCGAGGCCGGATCGAGGAGCGCAGACTGGAAGGTCCAGCACGTGTTGCCGAGTGAGGGGTTCGCGGCGACGGCTCCGAAGAGAGCGAAGACGAGCCCGGGGCCGGGATGGACTGCGTAGGGGTTCGGCGGCGTCGCCACGAGCCCGATGCCGTCGACGAGGGCGCTCATGCCGGCCATGAAGTTCAGGTAGACGTTGTCGCCGCTGGCGAGGGGAATGGGCCCGACGGGGCTGCCGGACGTGTAGTAGAGACCGAGGGGGGCCCCGGCCGGACCGCCCGCGCTGCCGATCTGGAAGCTCACGGCCTCGCCCGCGGTGGCGATGGCGATGTTGTCCTGAGCGCCGGCCGTGAACAGGCTGTTGGCCGTGCTGTCGCCGCCGGTCGCGCAGTTGAGCGTCATTCCGGTGGCGCTCGTGTTGTTTCCGAAAGAAACGGGATCCGGCCCGGTGCACTGTCCCGCGGCCGTGACGGCGAGGGCGACGAGGAGGAGAAGGAGAAGGGCTGGCATTCTCATGGGGGCCTCGTGGAATCCTGTGAACGGTGACCGGTCCGGCGCGGCAGCCCGGAACCGGATGCGAAGGTCGGGCGCGAAGCCGCTGGGCAGGGGCCGGAAACATCCGGCCGGCCTCCTCGCCTCTCCTGGATCCAAGTTAAAGATCGCGTCCGGCGCGGTCAACAAGCTGCGGGATCGGCGATCCACCTTGAGCCCAAGTCTACCCCGCGGCTCCGGACTCGGCCGCGTCATGGGCGCAAGCGCCTTATTGATAATGACTTGTGCTGCCTGTCGCGGTCCGAGAACGGGCGGTCGGTTCCAGCCGCGGGGGGTGCCTCCAAGGGGTCTCAGCCCTGCGGGGGGTGCGAGTCCGGCGGCGCCGCGGCCGGCGCCGGCGAGTCCCGGAGGGCGGCGACGATGAAACGGATGTGGTCCTCGAGCGCCACGCCGAAGATCTCCGCGCCCTTCGCGACCTCGTCCCTGTCCACCTTGGCGGCGAAAGAACGGTCCTTGAGCTTCTTGATGACGCTCTTCGGCTCGAGGGACGCGAGCCCATCGGGGCGCACCCGGGCGCAGGCCCCGATGAACCCCGTGAGCTCGTCGCAGGCGAGCAGGGCTTTCGAGAGCCGCGTCGTGTACGGAACACCCCACCGCGTGTCATGGGCCGAGATGGCGTGAGCCAGGGTCTCCTCGCCCATGGACCGGAGCCGCTCGACGATGATCCGGGGATGGTCGTCGGGGAACGCCTCGTAGTCCGCGTCGTGGAGGAGGCCGGCGATGCCCCACGTTTCGGGGTCCTCGCCGCAGGAGCGGGCATAGGCGCGCAGGACCCGTTCCACGGACAGGGCGTGATTGAGGAGGGACTCCCCCTTCGTGTACTCCGACAGGATGGCCATGGCTTCTTCGCGTCTCATGGGGCTCCTCTCTGGATCGGTGCGGGTGGCCGGCCCCGCCTCCGGTTGCCGGACGGGCCCCGGGCGGGATATACACGGGCTCATGGGTAACACCTTCGGGCGCCTCTTTCGTGTCACGACCTGGGGGGAGTCCCATGGTCCGGCGACCGGCGTCGTCATCGACGGCTGCCCCCCGGGCCTGCGGCTCGACCTCGATCTCATTCGCCGCGACCTCGCACGGCGGCGGCCGGGACAGAGCCCGCTCACGAGCGGGCGGAAGGAGCCCGACGAGGTTCGTGTCCTGTCGGGCCTCGAGAGGGGCCGGACCCTCGGGACGCCGCTTCACCTCCTCATCGAGAACGTCGATGCGCGTCCGGCGGACTACGCGGGGCTCGCGGACGTCTTCCGGCCCTCACACGCCGACTGGACGTGGGAGACGCGCTTTGGCCGGCGGGCCTCCTCCGGCGGCGGCCGGGCGAGCGCGCGGGAGACGGCGGCCCGCGTGGCGGCGGGGGCCGTGGCGCGTCAGATCCTCGCCGGGCGGGCCCGCGTCGACATCGTCGCGTGGGTGGACGCCGTGAAGAGCGTGGAGGCCCGGGTGGACCCGCGCCGCGTGACCCTCGCGGCCGTGGAATCCACCGCCGTGCGCTGCCCCGATCCCGCCGCGGCGCGGCGGATGGAGGGTCTCATCCGGCGGGCCCGCGCGCAGGGCGACACGGTGGGCGGCGTCGTGGCGCTCGTCGCCCGCAACGTTCCGGCGGGGCTCGGATCGCCCGTATTCGACAAGATGGAGGCGGACCTCGCTCGGGCCCTCATGAGCCTGCCCGCGAGCCGCGGCTTCGAGATCGGATCGGGCTTCGCCGGAACGCGCCTCCCCGGCAGCGAGCACAACGACGCCTTCCGCGTGCGCGGCGGCCGGATCCGCACGGCGACCAACCGCTCGGGGGGGATCCAGGGCGGCATCACGAACGGCGAGGACGTCCTCCTCCGCGTGGCCTTCAAGCCGCCCGCGACCCTCGGCCGGCCCACGACGGCCGTGGACCGCCGGGGCCGGCGGTGCCGGATCGAGCCCGGCGGCCGCCATGACCCCTGCGTCCTTCCGCGGGCGGTCGTGATCGTCGAGGCCATGACGGCGCTCGTGCTCGTCGATCACATCCTCGAGCGGGAGACGCTTCTCCGCTGAAGGTCTCCCCCCGGCGCCTACTCCCGCATGGCGGCGACCTCGCGGGAGAGAGCCTCGTGCAGCCTCGCCCGGGCCTCCGTGTTCTCGCGGGCCTCCCTGTCGATGGCGTCGACGCGCTCCATGGACGCCGTGAGGCGCTCCACGAACTGGTCGCGCAGCGTGCGCTCCTTCGGGGAGTCCTTGAGGACGTTCATGTTCTCGCGGAGCCGCGCCTGGTCGGCCACCAGACGCTGCCGCTCCTCCGCGAGGGCCCGCAGTTTCGCGTCGATGGCCGCGATCTGGTCGAGGGTCGAGGCGACGCGCTCGAGAAAGTCCCGGGTCGTCCGGGAGACAAAGGGCTGGGAGACGTACCAGCGGATCTGCTCCGGACTCTGCGAGAGGATGGCGATGGACGTGGAGACCGGTCGCTCCTCATCGACGCGGAACTCCGTCGAGGCCCCCGCCGCGAGCGCGATCCTGAAGCGATGGCCGCCCGGGTACTCGTCCTCCGCCTTATCCGGCGCCGTGAGCTTCCAGTCCGGGCCGGAGCGGTCGTGATCGAGGAGGAGGGTATGGGCCTTCGTCGTGCGGTTGCGGATCCTGTAGACGGCGCTCGTCACCTCGGAGCTTGCGAGCGTGAGGAGGCCGTCGGCGAGGGTCGCCCGCGTGACAGGCCGCGCCTCCGAACCGCTCGTGCGCTCGATCTCGACACCGGTCTCGAGGGACCACGCGAGGATCGCCCGCATGCCGGCCTTCAGCGTCTTCGGGAGCATCCCCTCCCCGAGGAGGGTCGAGGTCTCGAAGACGGTGACCGGGCCCTTCTCGAGGGTGAGCGCGGTCGTGTTGTCGAGAAGGAACCCGTGCTGGGGGTGCTGCGAGACGGCCGGCGCGAAGTGGAGGATCCTCTCGCCCTTCTCGAGCCGCTCGAGCAGGATCGGGACGAGGGCGGCCTGGCCGCGGCGGATGCTCACCGGGCCGCGAGCCTGGTAGGCGAACAGATCCCCCACTTCGACACCCCTCGCTGCGGGTTCGAGGCTCGACTCGAGGAGGAGTCCGAGCGACGGCTCGGGCGCGGCGGGAGCCCCGGGCGCGTCCTGGCCCTCGGCTTCGGCGGCGTCCTTCATCCGGGCGGCGCCGCCGGCCCGCGCCCTGCGGAGCGAGGCCTTGGCGCGATCCTCGACCGGCCCCCCCTCGGCCTTCTTCTCCGCCGCGGTCACGGCGACGGGCATGACCGGGCGCGCGGGCCAGTACGACGTGTAGAGGTCGAGGATGAAGGACATGGGGCTGCCCGCCACGAAGGACAGGTCGACGTCGTTCCAGTCCTCGTCCGTCCGGTTCTCGACGATCGCCCAGCCCTGGAGGAGGGGCGGCTGGTTCTCGTCGAAGAGGAGGCGGTACGAGGTCTTCCAGATGGGCGTCTCGATGATGTATCCGGCGCGGATCTCCCGGGCGCCGTCGCCCTCGGCGGCGAGCGTCACGACCTTGCGGTCGGCGTAGCGCGCCCTCGCATAGATGTCCATCATCCGGCCGAGGTCCCGCCGCACGGCATCGTCGAGGATGGCCACGTCGAGGGTGTCCGCGAGTTCCACGGGGAGGAGTGCTCCGTCGTCGCGGAGCAGGATGAGCTTGTGCGTCGTGATGACGCCCTCGGGCGTCTTGGTCTGGACGGGTTCGATCCCGAGGATGACGCCCTCCGCGCGCGGCGCGCCGCTCACGGTCACGGCCACGCGGGCGCCCCGGAGCTGCCGGAGGAACTGCGTGAAGGCGCTGGAGTCGGGGACGCTGATCAGGATGTCCTCGAGCTGCTTCGACAGGGGATCCTTGGAGTCATAGAGGATCGTGGAGATCCGGCCTCCGCCGAGATCCACGGCGAAGAGGGACTTGAGGACGTCCTTCATCTGCTCCGTCTTGAAGGAGAGCGGAATGTTCGCCCGCCCCGTGACCGTGCCTCTCCTCTCGAAGTACCCGACCCCGTGCTTGTAGAGGACGATCTTGCGGATCGTGAGGGGGGCGTCCGTCGTGACCTGGGCAGCGGCGGAGATCGCCGTCGCGAGGGAGAGTATCGCGATCAGAAGTCCTATCCTGAGGCTTGTCATGGGTTCCTCCAGTGGCTTCCCTCTTGGTCGCCTGCGATGGCCGGCCGGTTCCCGGGAATCCGGATGCACTGTAACCGAGAGAGGGGGCGTCCCAGCCGGCGCGGCCCCGGGCGCGGAGATCTGGTACGATCTCTGACCTCCGCTCGCCTGCGAATCGCCGGCTGTCCCCGCGGGCGCGGAACAGAGGATCACCATGAGTGACACACGATGCCCCCGTTGCGGCGAGATCTCGGGCGGATCCGCCGGGGACGCCGTCTGTGCGCGCTGCGGCGCCGGGGTCGACGCGAGCGCCGGTGCCTCGGCCGGGCCACCCCGCCCCCGCCTCGTCCGCCCCGGCCGGCCGGCGGAGAGGCGTGAAACACCTCCGCGGCGGGCACGCCCGGCCTCGTCCTTCGCGGAGCGAGCGAGGGAGCACGAGAAGACACCCTTCGCCCGGAACCCCGCTGTTCTCGGCGCGGCTCTCGTCGGGGTCGCCGCCGCCCTCTGGTTCCTCTTCGGCCGCGGGGACCGGACGCCGGAGCGTCCGCCCTCGGCCCCGGCTCCGGTGGCGTCGACTTCGGGGACGGCCGCCGCGCCGCCGGCCGTGGCGCCGGCGTCCGCCGCTGCGGGCACTTCCGCCCCTGAGCCCGCCGAGACCGGCTCGCGGGAATACCTCCGCCTCGTCAGGCTCATGAAGGATGCGCAGAGCGCCGACGAGTGGATGAAGGCCGCGACCTACGCCGAGGAGCAGGCGGCGAAGGACGGCTCCGACAAGGACGAGACGGCGAAGTTCCGGGAGCGGGTGGCGCTGTGTCTCGATCGCGCGCTCGCGGCGGACCCCGACTCCTCCGCCGTCCGCGCCCGGCTCGGACACGTGAGGTTCGCGGAGGCCGAGGCCCGCTCCTGGATCGCCTCGGATCTCGTGCCCCGCCGTCTCAAGGCGACTCTCGAGACGGCCCTCGACGAGGCTGGCGACGCCGCGAAGGCCGGCTGGCTCAAGGGCGATGCGGCACGCCGGTGGGGCGAGGCCGTGGAGGCGGCCCGGGTCTACACCGAGGATCGCGCGACGCCCGGGACGCGGTTCATCTACGACCGGGCGGGCAAGAACGCCCGCCGCATCGAGAACGAGATCGGCCGCTACCTCATCCGGGACGGCTCGGACACGGCCTTTCAGGCCGTGGTCCTCCGGCCGCAGCTCGTCCTGGTCCAGAAGGACCCCTCCGTGAGTCCCGTCGATCGGGCCTACGAGATCGTACTCCTCTTCAGATCCCTCCTCGCCACCTGGCGAGCGAAGTTCGGGGACGAGGTTCCCCTCGCGCCTCCGCTCCTCCTGCCGCCGGTCGTGTTCCTCCACACGGAGGCTGACTACGCCCGCTATCTCCAGAGACACGAACAGGTCGTCGTGACGTCCGCCGGGCACTACGAGCACGGCGAGCGCCGCATCTTCGTCTACGCCTCCGAGGAGCACTGGCAGCGGACGGTGATCTTCCATGAAGGAACGCACATGCTCTTCGACCTCGCCAACACCAATGACTCGCCCGAGGCGCAGTCCCGGCAGTCCATGTGGTTCAGCGAGGGGATCGCCGAGTATTTCGGCGGCCATGGGGCCACGGGGGAAACGGACCCCGCCTCGGGCCTTCCGGTCTTCGAGCCCGGCCGCATCAACACGACACGCATCGACTCCATGGCGCTTGCGATGAAGGCGAACCGTCTCATCCCGTTCCGCGATCTGTTGTCCATCACGCGGGAGCAGTGGGGGGCGGATCACAAGACGAAACGCTTCTGGTCCGAGCTCACCTACGCCCAGGGCTGGGCGCTCGTCTACTTCCTGAACCACTTCGACGGCGGGCGCTACGCGAAGGACTTCCTGGGCTACATGAAGGAGGAGCTGAAGGGCGAGTCGGGCGTTGCTGCGTTCAGCCGCGTCTTCGGACGGCACGATCTCGAGCGCGTCGGCAAGGAGTACTTCGAGTACCTCGCGTACATCATCGAGATGCACGGGAAGGGGCGGATCCGCGACGGGAAGATCGTGGACTGAGGGGTTCGGCCGCGCCGGCGGAGATGGACCCTGCAGGACTCGAACCTGCGACCAAGAGGTTATGAGCCTCCTGCTCTATCCGATTGAGCTAAGGGTCCGGAGGCTTCAGTCTACCAAGGCCATCGAGCCTCCGGGGGCTCAGGGGATCTGGATCGAGAGGAGGTTCGAGAGGGTGATGTTCGAGAGGTCGTTGAGCGGGTAGACCACGGCCTGCAGGTGCAGCGTCTGCCCCTGGAGGATCGCGGGGATCGTGACGTTGACGGCGAGCTGGCCGTTCGGCGGGAACAGCACGCCGTTCACGGCGGTGGAGAGTGCGGGGATGAGGCCGGAGGAGAGAGCGAGAGCGATGGTTCCGGCGCCGTTGACGTACACCGGGCTTGTGGCGAAGTCGATGAGGAGGAGGAGCCCGCCGCCCGGCGGGCCGTTCAGGGTCAGGGTGTAGGGCGCCCCCACCGCCGCCGTGGTCGCTCCCTGGAGGATCGGCGTCGTCGCGACCGTGACCACGGACAGATCGTCGATATTCCAGCCGCCGAACTCGAGCCCCGCGTCCGAGACGAGATCGAAGCGGACCGTGAAGATCGTGTTGTCGGCCCAGGGCGAGATCGTGAGCTCGTGCAGCGTCCAGGCTGTATCGAGGAAGTGGGTCGAGCCCGATCCGACCGGGTTCTGCCAGATCGGGGTCGCGCCCACGAGGATCTTCGCCTGGTCGTAGGTTGCGTCCTCCACCGTGAGCCAGCGGCGGTAGCGGAGACGGAGGTTCGAGAGCCCGACGGCGTTGATGGACGGCGAGACGAGGTAGTTGCTGACGCTGGAGGCATAGTTGCCGTTCCAGCCCGTGGCGCCGAGGTCGTTGCCCCAGCACTTCGTGCCTGAATAGGCCGAGGGGGGATCGCTTGCGCTCGTGCCGTACTGGATCCCCCACTGCCAGTCGTCCTGGCCGGCCAGCATGGCGTGGGCGAAGGAACCGTTGTTCGCCTCGAACGTCGTGGTGAAGACCGGTGTCTCGCGGTAGTTGCCGAAGGCGTGGACGGCCGCTGGCGCCCCCGGGGGCGACGTGACGATGGCGTTGGCGGAGTCGATGAACCGGAAGTAGTACTCGATGCGGGCGCCGGCGGCCTGGACCGGTATGGCAGCGCGGTACGTGTTCGGAACGCCGGCGACCGCCGTCACGGGGAGGTTGAGCCAGCTCCCGGCGTTCACACGGTAGAACACCCGGGACGCTCCGATGTTGAGCGCGGGCTGGAAGACGGGCACGGCCCGGGCGCGGACCTCGTAGGGATAGGGGCCCTGGTTGTTCTTCACGGGGGTGTGGAGGATGTCGACCGGAGCAAGGGGGAAGGGGATGCCGTGGGCCACCGTGAAGCCGTTGTAGAAGGCCGCGACGTGGGGCGTGCCGTTGGCGAGATTGCCGTCGTTGTCGTCGAGGAGCAGGGCCTCGAGGGCCCAGGAGGATTCATCCTGGGGCGCGGCGTTCTGGCCGTTCAGGTAGATCTGTGCGATGTGCGTCCGGCCGGCGGTCGTTCCCATCGCCGTCTCGAGCTGGACCCGCGTGGACCAGAAGGCGCCCCCGATCACGAGGCCGCGGAGGTGGATCTCCGAGCCGCAGGACGAGGGGTACTGGCACGTGTTGTTCACGTTCCGGATGATCGTCCCGGCGCCCTGGAACCCGAGCCCGATGAGCGACGAGTTCGACAGGAACGCCGCCTGGACGTCCGCGAGCCCCTCGCCGATGTGGCCGGGCACGGAGAACGGGGCATAGTGGAGCGTGGAGACACCGTGCCCGTACTCGTGGGTCACGACGGACTCGACGGTGCCCATGTTCACGCAGCCGCCGCCGGACGTGATGAGATTGATGTTGTTGGCGACGGGATCGTAGAAGGCGTTGCAGGATCCGATGACCGACGTGGGTACGTTGCAGTTCGCGATCATCTGGAAGTCCATCGTCGGGTCCGAGGGACTCAGCGCCTTCAACCAGTCATGGGCCGTCGTCGTAAAGAAGTAGACGTCACGCTCGGCCACGGTGGAGTTGGCGTCCGTCCAGCCGATGACGAGGTTGCCGCCCGCGGGAACGCTTCCCGCGAAGGCGGCCGTGGATCCTCCCGAGTTCTGGCAGCGGACCCACCATCCGCGGAGCCAGGACGAGACCGCGAGCGTTCCCGTTCCGGTTGAAGTCGAGAAGGTGCCCGCAGGGCCCGTGTGGAGGACCTGGCCGCCCACGACGACCTCGGCGCCCGCCAGCGGAGTGGACACGGGAGCGGACTGGGGCGGGAGGGCGTTGTGAACGACGCCGTTCACCGACCCCGATGCGCCGGGGCCCTGGGGAGCGTGGCGGATGTCATTCCAGGCGCGGAGGACGTCGCCGGTCCGCGCGTCCACGAAGGCGACCCAGGCGAGGGGCGGTTCCGTCGCGTGGAAGCGGATGCGCCAGGCGAGCAGCTCGACGGGGTCCGACGGAGCGCCCGTGGCCGTGACGCGGAGCGCGGCATCGACGAGGCGGAAGTCCG
>CAYQRN010000075.1:0-18992 GCA_964419995.1 uncultured Planctomycetia bacterium | reverse complement strand
CACGCCGCCCACGGATGTCCGGGCGACGCGGTCGTTGATCACGGCCAGGGCGTCGGCAAGGCGGTTGACTTCGTCGACGTCGCTCCGGGCCAGCGTCGCGACGGCGTCCGACAGGTCCGTGAACCCGTTCCAGAGGGTCCGGAAGCTCTCCGCGAGCCCGACCCCCGACTGGACGACGTCCATCCGGCGCGCCGTGTCGGACGGCGCCGCTGCGAGGGCGCTCAGGGAGTCGAAGAACCCGGACATGCCCTCGGAAATCGTGGACCCGAAGGGCGAGCCGTAGAGCCCCTGGAGCTCGGTGAGGATGTCGAGCCGCGTCCCCGCGTGGCTCACCGTGGCCGCCTGGCTCCTGACTCGGCTCTCGAGCGTTTCGTCCGCGATCCGCCGAAGCTCGCCGAGCTGGACGCCGGTGCCGATGTGGAAACGGCCCGACAGGACCGATTCCGCCGTGGCCAGGACGACGTGCTCCCGGGCGTAGCCGGGCGTGGCCCGGTTCGCGAGGTTCGTCCCTATGGTCCGGATGGCCACCTGCGCAGCCTGGAGAGCCGAGAGTCCCGTGGAGAATCCGGACATGTCAGGCCCTCCGATCCAGCGTGCCGGCGGTGTCGAGAGCGCGCTCGAGACGGCCTTCCCGCGAGTAGGACCGAGGCGCCGAGCCCGCGTCGAAGAGCGCGGCGACGATGGCGTGGCCCACCTCGAGCGAATGCCGGACGAGGACGTTGTTGCGGCGGTTCTGGCGGCCCACGTCCTCGAGGACGGCGCGCAGGCGGGCCTGGCGGTCCCTGAGGGCCTCCCGCCGGTGGCGGGGAGCCGCTGCGATGATCGTGGAGATGCGGATCTCCCCGGCGTCGCGACCGAGGCCGGCGGCCACGGCGCCGGCCAGCGCGCTCCGGTGCCGGCCCAGATCCTCGAGACGTTCGAGAAGCTCCGCGCTGCCCTCGAGGAGGCCGCGCAGCCCGGCCACGTCGTGGCGGATGATGAGGCCTTCCTTGCGGGCAAGAAGATCGAGGGTCTCCGCCTGGGTGGCGATCTCGAGGTCGAGATGGGCGAGGATCCGGTCGACGAGCTCCTCGCTGACGCGCGCTTCCGCGGGGGTTCTCAGGATGTCCACGAGCCGTCCTCCGTTCCTTCCCGATGTTCCGTATCTCCGCCGGCGGCGCGGAGCCGCGAGAGGTTCTCCTCGATCGCCGCGGCGAGACCGATGCCTCCCGATCCGGCGAGCTGCTCGCCGATGATGCGGTCGAAGAACCCCTCGAAAACGCCGGCGCCCGTGCCTCCGCCGAAGAGGCCCTCGCCGCCCCCGGCCTTCCGCAGCTCGCTGACGAGGAGCGAGAGGAAGATGGATTCCACGCCCCGGGCCGCTTCCGCGGCGCCGGGCGGCGCGCCGGGGTCGTCCGCCGGAGCGACGGCGCGGGCGTCGATGGGTGCCGTGGGTCCGGTCATTGCATCACGACCTCGGCCTGGATGGCCCCCGCCGCGCGGATGGCCTGGAAGATCGTCACGATGTCGCGGGGCGAGACGCCGAGCTGGTTCAGGGCGTCGGCCATCTGGGCCACGGTGACGCCGCCCTTGAGGACGCGGAGGCCCGTTCCCTGCGACTCCTGGATCGACACGTCCGACTGGGGCGTCACGGTCGTCCTCCCGCCGGAGAAGCCCTCGGGCTGGGAGACGTTCCACGATTCGGCGACCGAGATGTTCAGGTTGCCGTGGGAGATCACGACCGTGCTGATCATGACGTTCTCCCCGGCCACGATGGTTCCCGTCCGCTCGTTGATGACGATCTTCCCGATCACGTCGACCTCCGCCCGGAGGCCCTGGACCTCGGCGATGAACCCGACGAGATCCTGGCGGCGCGCGGCCGGGACCGTGAGGGCCACGGTGGCGCCGTCGACGGCGCGGGCCGCCCCGGGGAAGCGCGCGTTGATGGCGCGTTCGACGTGGCCCGCCGTGATGAAGCTCGGGTCGCGGAGGCGGAAGTGGACCCTGTGACCGTCCGCGAGGAGGCGCATCTCGACCTCCTCCTCGACGAGGGCTCCGCCGGTGATGCGCCCGACCGTGGGGTGGTTCACGGTGGAAGAGGATCCCGACTGTCCCTCGGCGGACACGCCGCCCACGCTGAGCGGCCCCTCGGCGACGGCGTAGACCTGCCGGGGGTCGAAACCCGTGAGCGGTGTCGCCACGAGGACGCCGCCGAAGAGGCTCGCGGCGTCCTGGAGCGACGAGACCGTCACGTCGATGCGGGAGCCGCTCTTCACGAAGGGCGGCAGCGTGGCCGTCACGAGGACCACGGCGACGTTGGCCGAGTTGACGTCCTTCTCCGTGAGGTTCACGTTGAAGCGGCGGAGCATGTTGGCGGCGATACGGCGGGCCGCGGCGCTGCGGTCGCCCGTGCCCCGGAGCCCGATGACGAGGCCGGCGCCGCGGATCTGGTTCTCCCGCACGCCCTCGATGTCCGCGATCTCCGCGATGCGGGCCTGGGCCGCCGCCGAGGCCGTGAGCGCCGCCGCGAGGACGAGGGCTGCGACGAGGCGACCTCCGAGTCTGCTGCCTGTGCTCATCGCTCCACCTAGAAGGGCCAGATGATGTCGAGGAGGGCCCCGAACCAGCCGCGGTCCGTGGAAGCCGTGAGCTGTCCCTCTCCCTCGTAGCCGATGCTCGCGTTGGCCACGTCCTCGGAGTAGACCTCGTTGTTCCCGAGGACGTCGAAGGGACGGACGATGCCCGTGATGCGGATCGTCTTGGTCTCGCTGTTCACGATGACGCGACGGCGTCCCTCGACGACGATGTTGCCGTTCGGCTGCACGTCGATGACAACGGCGGCGATGCGCGTTTCGAGCCGGCCTTCCTTGTCGTACTGGGCCTTGCCGTCGAACGTCCGCTTCGCCGTTCCCTTGGCGTCGGGAAGGGGCTCGAAGAGGTTCGGAAGGACCTGGAAGCTCTCGAGGATCGCGTCGAGCGATGTCGTCCGCTCGAGGGCCGTCGTCTCCTCGTTCTCGACGATCTGCCGCTCGCGGATCACGATCGTGAGCAGATCGCCGATCTCCCGCGCCGAGGTGTCGGCGATGAGGGAGGGGGCGGACTGGCGGGCTTTCCAGAGGGACTGGGCGCCCGCCGCGGGCGCGAGGAGAAGGGCGGCGAGAAGGGCTCCGCGGGAACGGACGGTCATGGACGGCTCTCCTCCGGTGCGGCGACGACGGTGCGGGAATCCCGGACGACGGCGCGAACGATGCGGCGGCTCCCGGCGTTGAGGACGGGGATGGCGTCGCCCGGCGCGCCCTCGGCGCGGGCCTCGCCCGCGGCGGTGATGGAGAGGCTGCCGCGCTCGAGGAGGATCGTGACCGGGTCTCCCCGTCGCACCACGGGCGGCGGCGCGAAGTCGACGCTCCGGAGGACGTCGCCCCGGCGCAGCGCCCGGCGGGCCCGGAGGCCCGACAGGGATTCGAGGCTCGTCACGACGCCGACGCCGGCGGAGCCGAGGTCGCCCTCGCGGACTTCGACGTCGTCGGGCCCCGGGAACTGGCCCGGGCGAAGGGCCCGCGCCGCCACGAGGACGTTCCCCCGCCGCTCGATGCGCACGACGAGGGGCCTGCGGGCGGCTTCCATTCCGTCCACGACGGCCACGACGTGCAGGGGCACGGGACCGGCGAAGGAGGAAGGGCCCGCCGGCTCCACGGCCACCGCCAGGGACTCGCGGGGCTCCGGCAGGACGAGATCGGGCTCGTCGGCGGGGAGGATGATGCGGTGTTCGATGCCGCGGAGCTCCGCCGCGACGCGTTTCCGGGCCAGCGTGAGGATGTCCGATCCGGGGACGGTCCGCGTCCCGGTGCGCACGCTCACTGCCTCCGCCCCCCGGAACGAGATCCGGTGGCGCATGGGCAGGGCCGCGGCGATGGAGCGCGCGAGGCTTTCCCTCGTGAGGAGGACTCGCTCCCCGGGCGGTGGCGTGCGGCCGAGCGAGACCCGGCGGAGAGCCTCGAGGGCCTCCGCGTCGAGGGCGTCGATCCGCGCCACGTCCCCGATCCGGAGATCGAGGCCCCGCACCGTGGCCTCGGGGGCGAGATCGATCCAGAGCACCGTCTCGCCGCCGTCGCCGAGGCCCGGCGCCGGGAGCGCGAAGAGGAGCACGGCGAGCCCGCGGATGAGCGGTCGCATGATCACCTCACGATCTGGTTGGTCGTCGAGAGCATCTCGTCGGAGACGCGGATCGAGCGGCTGTTCATCTCGTAGGCCCTCTGGGCGACGATGAGTCGCACGAGCTCGTTCACGACTTCGACGTTCGAGCGTTCGAGCCATCCGCCGAGGAGGGTTCCCGTGCCCTCGCTTCCCGGCGTGGCCGTCGTCGGGCTGCCCGACGAGTCGGTGGCCCGGAAGAGGTTGCTGCCCTCGCTCGAGAGGCCCGCCGGGTTCACGAAGTTGACGAGGGTGATCTGTCCGAGATTCTGAACGTTGCCGGCGACCAGGGCCGAGATCGTTCCGTCGGCGGCGACGCTCACCTCGCTGGCGCCCTGGGGCACCGTGATGCCCGGATTCAGGCGGAGACCCTCGGCGGTGACCAGGTTCCCCTGGGCGTCGAGCTGGAAGTTGCCGTCGCGGGTGTAGATGGGGTTGCCGTCGAGGTCCTGGATCTCGAAGAAGCCCGACCCGCGGATGGCGATGTCGAGGGACCGGCGCGTCTGCTCGAGATTGCCCGGCGTGAAGACCTTGGCCGTGCTGACGAGCCGGGATCCGCTTCCCACCTGGAGCCCCGTCGGAGCGCTCGTGCCGGCCGTGCCGGCCGCACCCGGGATCTGCTGGGTGACGTAGAGGAGGTCCTGGAAGTTCGTCGTGCTCCGCTTGAAGCCCGACGTGTTGACGTTTGCGATGTTGTTCGCGATGACGTCGACCTCGGTCTCCTGGGCCTTCATGCCCGAGGCTGCCGAGAACATGGCCTTGATCATCGATGTCTTCCTAGTTGCCGCTGCTCGTGAGGGTCCGGTAGCTGTCGCCGATGGTCCGCATGACCCGCTGGGCGGACTCGAAGGCCCGCTGCGCCGCGATGAGTCCGACAAGCCCGTCGATGGCTCCGGCGTTCGCGTATTCGAGAAGGCCGCCGGCCACGCCGGGAGCCGCCGCGCGCTCGCCCGGATCGTTCGCGGGAGCGGCGAAGAGCGTGTCGCCGGCGGGACGGAGGCGGCCCGGATCGGCGAAGGCGACGATGCGCAGCGAGGCCACGGGTTCGCCGCCCTGCAGGAGCGTGCCGTCGGGATCCGCGGTCACGGGGCCGGCTCCGCCGTCGAGGCGGACGGGCCCGTTCCAGTCGAGGACCCGGTATCCGGCGGTCGTCACGAGGTTACCCTCGCCGTCCAGAGCGAACTGCCCGTTGCGCGTGTAGCGGACGCCGGCGGGGGTCTCGACGCAGAAGAACCCGTCGCCGCGGATGGCGAAGGAATAGGGCGTGTCGGAGCGCACGTAGACGCCCGGAGCGTGGTTCACGACCTCCTCGGCGCGGGCGACGCCGTCGATCCGCCGTTCCGCCTGATGGAGATTCGAGGCGAAGTCGGATGTGGCGACGAGGCGTTCGCGCCAGCCCGGCGTCCGGGCGTGGACGATGTTCTCCGTCGTCACGTCGAGCGTCCGTGTGAGGGAGTCGAGACAGGCGGCGCAGCGGGCGAGGGCTTCGTTCATGCCCGGCTTCCGAGCAACGGAAGGACCACGCCGGCGGGCTTGTTCGGGGCGCCGGCCCGCCGCCGGCGCAAACGGCGGGCGCTCAGGAGATTGCGTCGGAGTCGTCGCGACGGCGCGACCGTGGCGCGGCCACCATTCGCCCCCGGTGCACCGGAAAAGTTTTCCGGCGGACTGAAGTCTCTTCCGTGGCGGTCGCCGCGACCGGCGTCAGGATCGCGCCGCGGCCCGTTCGACCCTGAACTTCCGCGTGCCGATGGGCACGTCCTGCACGGCGAACTCGAAGATGTAGAGGCCGAAGTCGGGGAAGCGCACGCCCTTGAGCCCGAACTGGGTCTCCACGACCGCCAGGGGATCGGGGAAGTCGATCCGGCCGTGGGCCTCGAGGAGGACCTCGTCGGTGCCGGCGTGGCGGAGGCTCAGCGAGGCCGGAACCGGTCCGCGCCCGTCGGTCACCGCCACGTAGACGTGCATCTCGGCGTGCACGCAGGGCATGGTCCGGGCGAAGACGCGATCGAACATCCCGATGAGGCTCTTCTTGTGGGTCGCGCGGTCCTGGATGACCTGGTCGCAGACGATGAGCGCGAGCAGCGTGGGGGTGCGGATCACGCCTTCGGGGGACATGCCCGATTCTAACGGAGTGCCGGACCCGCGGCGGCGGGCCTGGTCTCCGGCCCCGCGGCGATCCCGTCGAGATGTTCCGCGATGAGGAATCGCTGGCGATCGTCCTGTCCGAGGAAGGCGAGACCTGCCCTGGACGTCACGGGCGAGTCCGCCCGGCTCCAGGCCACGCGCGCGAGCACGGCGAGCGGGATGCCGCCGTCCTCCGAGAGGTCGAAACGGAGCCGAAGGCGATCACCGAGGACCGGCGGATCGCCGGCCATGCGGATCTCGGCCCCCTCCGTCGAGAGGTTCGAGAGCCGGACCGGCCGGGGCGGACCGGCGCCGCCGTCGTCTTCTCCGCCGGCCTGCCGGACCTCGCCGGGCAGGGTCACGGGCACTCGCCGGTTCTGCCGCATGTCGAGCGTCCGTGTCCTTTCCCGCACCGTGAACCGGAGGTCGGCGTCGTCGCACCGTGCGCCGTCATCCCCCGGCTTTGCGAGGACGACCTGCAGGATCGTGATGGGGCCTCCGGTATCCGAGGCGAAGATTCGCGCCTCCTCGCCGGGACGCAGCGCCGGGATGCCGTCATCCGCCGCCTCGAGGCGGACGCGGAGAAGGCTCCGGCTCTCCGAGACGATGCGCCCCGAGGCCGTGCGCCGCGCGGTGTCGCTGCGCCAGGAGAGGGTGACCGGGGTGCCGGCGAGCGAGACGGGGCCGACGGCGCCCGTCCCGCGAAGGTCGGCGAGGCGCTGCTGCCGGCGCCGAGCCGCGATGAAGGCGCCGGCGAGCAGGAGCGCCGCGAGGGCGAGGAGGACGAACCGGGTCGCTCCGGGCGAATCGTCGGCCCGGTCGATGCCGCGAAGCCCGGCCAGGCGTTCGTGGATCGACGGTACCTGGGCGAGGAGCGTGACGGTGCGCTCTTGCATTCCGGGCCATCGACTAGCGGATACTCACGAGATCGGCCAGAACGTCGCTCGAAGTTGAAACGACGCGGGCGCTGGCCTGGAAGGATCGCTGTGCCTCGATGAGCCGGATGAACTCCTCGGCGATGTCCACGTTGCTCCCCTCGAGGGCGCCGGAGACGATGACCCCGGCCTGGCCGCTCCCGGCCTCGGTGAGGACGGCATCGCCGGAGTTGCCCGTGAGACGGAAGAGGGAGGAGCCCACGCGCTCGAGCCCCTCGGGGTTGCGGAAGTTCACGAGGCCGATGCGGTCGAGCTCCCGCGTCTGGCCGTTGCTGAAGATCCCTTCGATGACGCCGTCCGAGCGCACGGAGAGGCTCTGGAGGTTCCCGGCCGCGTAGCCGTCCTGGGCCACGGCCTCGGCCGTGGCGCTCCCGCCGTACTGCGTGATCCCGGAGCCGTCCGAGCTGTCCTGGAACCCGAGCGTCACCGTCTGGGGGCTCGCGAAGCCCGTGAACTGGACGGAGATCTCCGAGGACATGGGGCCGGTGAGCGTGCCGTCGGGAGCGAAGGTGAGCCCGGTCACGGTGCCGGAGAGCACCGTCCCGTCCTCGGGGGGCAGGGTCGCGGAGACGTTCCAGGTGCCATCGGCCTGGCGCTCGAAGGCGAGGGAGAGGTTGTGGGCGACCCCCTGGGAGTCGAAGACGTTGATGAACGTCTCGACGATCTCGGGCTCCGTCCCGTCGATGGTGGTTTCGAATGCGTTGGACGCGTAGGCGCCGGCCCCGACGTTGCCGGAGACGTCCTCGAGGGCGAGGGAGAGGCTCGAGGCGCCGGCCTCCGTGGCCGTGAGGCGAATCGTTCCGTCCGACGTGATCTCGGCGTCCACCTCCCCGGCGAAGGTGGACTCGATGGCCGCGAGCAGGTCGTCCACGTCGCTCGTGCCGTCCACCGTGAAGAGGCTGCTCACGGCGGCTCCGTTCGAGAGCGTCCCCTGGATCCGGATCCGGTCGCCGGACGCGTAGGCCGCGGTCGTCGTCGAGAGATCGTTGATGAGCGTGGCGCCCGTGGCGGCGGAGGCGCTACCCGTCTCGGTGCCCGGCGTGAACCCGAGGGCCGCCGCGGCGCCGGGCGTCCCGTCCGTGATGTTGATCGATGCGTTCTCGCCGCGGTCGGTCGTGGAGAGGGTGATGACGCCGCCGGATTCCGTCGCCGTGGCCGCCGCGCCCGCTGACGTCAGGGCCGACTGGATGGCCGAGGCGATGTCCGCGGGCGTGTAGGAGCCGGCCGCGAAGCTCACGGTGACGGGCGTTGCGTTGCCGCCGACGAGGATCTGGAGCGACGTCGCGGAGGCCAGCACCGTGGGGTTGGCGGCAGGGGTGCCGGTGATGACGGCCGGCTGTTCGCTCTGCAGGGGCGCGCCGGTCTCGATGACCTCGGCGCGGGGCCCCGTGGCGTCGGCGGGCAGGTTGCCCGCGAGGGTCACGCCGGTCGTCGCCTTCGGAGCCGACACCTGGTCGCGGTCGACGACGATGGTCGAGCCCGTGGCGCTCCGTACGAAGTAGCCGGTGCGCGTGTCCACGAGCGTGTCGCTTCGGTCGAAGTCGAAGGTGCCGACCCGCGTGTAGTACGTCTCGGAACCGTTGCCGAGGGCGAAGAGACCCGTGCCGTTGACGGCGAGATCGAAGGTCCGGTTCGTCGTGAGGAGGGCGCCCTGGTTGAAGTTCTGATCCACGCTCGAGACCTGGACGCCGTGGCCGAGCTGCATGGGGTTGATGCCGCCGAGGGACCCCGTGGGGCCGGAGGCGCCGCGGAGCGTCTGGTTGAAGACGTCCGCGAAGCTCGCGCGCGTGCTCTTGAAGCCCACGGTGTTGGCGTTGGCGAGGTTGTTGCCCACGACGTCGATGGCGTCCTGGTTGGCGCGGAGGCCCGAGAGACCGGTGAGGAGTGCCGAGTTCATGGTTTCTCCGATCGTCGATGTGTGTCTGTCAGAGGCCGGGATGGAGCGGACGCGTGGAGAGCCCTCCTGCCCCGCGGCGCGAAAGAAGTCTGAAGAGATCCGGGATGGCTCCCGTGCCCGTGCCGCCGGCGCCGGGATCCGATCCGGTCCCGCCGGTCCCGCCGCCCGTGCCGCTTCCTTCGCCGCTGCCGGGGTCGATGGGCGCGCCGCCGCCGCCCGCGAGGCCGCTCGAACTGCCGGTGATGCCGGTGATCTGGCCGAGGGAGACGAGGGGACCGCCGAGGTCGAGGAGGATCTGGCCGTTGCCGAAGACCACCCGCTCCACCGTGCCCGTGGCCTCGCTCCCGGTCTCCGGATCGAGCCACGAGACCTCCTTGCCGATGAGGTTGCTCGCCTGGCCGAGGCCGTTCAGGCTCGTCGTCGCCTGTGTGAGCGCGATGAGATCCTGGAGGGACGCGGTCTGGTGCTGCGCCTGCTCGAGGCTCGAGAACTGCGCGAGCTGGCCGAGGAACTCCGTGTCGCTCACGGGGGCGAGCGGGCTCTGGTTCCGGAGTTGCGCGATGAGGAGCGTCATGAACTGGTCCGATCCGACGCGCGCGAAGGCCCCGGAGGATCCGGCGGCCGTCGCGACGGGCGAGAGGCTCTGCACGCTCATGGGTGGTCCTGCTCCTTCGGGTTCAGGGGGTCGGGGTCATGCGAGGACATCGAGTCGTCCGGGCGGCGCTGCCGGGAGTTCCCGGCCGGGGCGGCGCGGCGCCGCGACGGGTGGAAGGTCCATCGGCCGGGCGCCGGCCGGCGTGCGCCCGCCGGCACCCTGCCCGGCGTCCTCCGGGCCGGTCCGGACGTCCACCCCCGCGAGGGGCACGCCCGAGGCGGCCAGGGCCTCCCGCAGTCGGTCGACGTCGGCGCGAAGGATCGCCGCGGTTTCGGGGGCGGACGCGAGGATCCGGGCCACGAGGCCGTCATCGCCGAGGGAAAGCTCGACGTCGAGGCGGCCGAGGTGCTCCGGGTCGAGCTTCATGTGCACGGAACCGCTGTCGCCGCGCATCGCGCCGCGGAGCTGATCGAGGATCGATTCGAAGGGGGAGTCGGGGGCTGTCGCAGGGCCGGAGCCGTCGATCCTCATCGCGGCGGCTCTGCCGCCGGACTCGCCCGGCATCGCGTCTCCGCCGGAATCTCCGCCGAGGTTCGTCGCCTGGCCCTCCGGCGAGCCCGGAACGGGCGAGGCGGGCGTGCCTCCGGTGGGTGGCCCCTGCTTGTTGGCAGGGGGCGGTCCGGCGGGCAGCGAATCCGCGGCCCCGGGAGGTTCGATCTCGCCTTCGACGGGGGTCGCCGCGCCCTCCTCCGGGGCGCCTCCGGCAGGGAGGTCGGCGGGATTCGGCGCCGGAGTGCGTGCCGCGCCGAGGTCGGCATTCGCCGCCGCCGGGGTCGGTATCCGAGGATCGGGTCCGGCGGATGTCCCGGGCGTCGCGGACGGGGCGGGTGCGGCGGAGTCCGCCGTCGGCGGAACGCCCGTGGTGACGGCCGCGCGGGCGGGGCGGGGCGACGTGTCCGGCGGCGGCGTGAAGCCATTGCGCGGGACGACGGCCGGGGCGTTGCCGGCGACAGGGCGGGGAGTGGCGGCCGCCGGATCGCGGTCACGGGGGCCCGGCGCGGGGGCGGTGCTCCCCGGCACGTTCGACGGCGCGCCGGCGCCGTCAGGAAGGGGAATGTCGCGTCCGGCCGTCACGCGCTGCGCCGCAGGGGGCGCGCCCTCCGATGGGGTCGGTCCGACTTCGTCCGGGGTCGGGGCCTCGGCGGGGGACGGGCAGGTTGCCAGGAGGAAGTGCAGGACGAGGGCGTCGAAGTCTGCCTCGCGGGATCTGCCTTCCGGTGGAGCCGCCTTCACGCCCGATCCGGGGCGACCTGGCATCGTGACGGCGATGCGGGGCTCCGGGGAGCCCTCGGGGATCGCGGACGGGGCCTCGGCCGGCGCCGGCGCGGCCAGGACCTCGGAGAGGTCGAGGACCACCCTCTCCGGCACATTTCGGATCATCGTGTCCACGGCGGTAGAGCCCGTCAGCACGGACCGTACCACCCCGCGACCGGTGGGAGGGTCTTGTAGCCCTCGCGGGGTGTACAGGGCGCAACTCTCTATTCACCAGTCCCTTGCGACGGTCGATTCGTTGCGGCCCCCCGACGGGGTCGAAGGCGACCCAAGTTCCGGCCGTTCCGTGACGAAGAAAGTTCTGTCGGCAAGAGAAGCTTTTTCCGGAGGCAAAGCCTCTCAAGCGGCTTCCTGTCGTACCGATAATCCACTCGGAGGATCACATCGAGCCCCCCCGACTGTGGTTCCCCTGGCGTGTTCATCGAGCCAAGGGAGACAACCGTGGAAATCGACAAGACGAGACCGGTCAGCCAAGAGAGGATCGCCTCTCCGCAGTCCGACGTCCGCGTCCCGCCCACGGACGAACTCGTGGCGCGGACCCAGGAGCAGGAATCTTCCGTTGGTTTCGAGGCGTCTTCGGAGCTCCAGAAGGTCCGGGCGCTCATCGACAACCTGATCGGAACGGCCGCCGTGGATCACGAGGTCGTCGAGACGGCGAGAACGTCCCTGCGCGTCGGGCTCCTCGATTCCGAGGAAGCCATCGGCCGCGCGGCCGACGCGCTCCTCGCCGGCGACTCCGGGTCCTGATCCGCCGCCCGGCCCTCCGTCCTCCGGGCGCCGCCCTCCTGCCGTCTCCTCCCCGCCCCCGATCTCCATCGCGGCCTCTCCGCCCCCTCCGCCGCGCGATCGCCCGAACCACCGGCGCTGCATCGGCCCCGACCCGCGGCAGAGCCGCGGGTCGGAATCGACGTTGTAGATGCCGTCAGGGAGTCGTGACGTAGCCGAAGGTAGGGGTCACGGCGATGGGGAGGCCGCCCACTAGGTTCAATGAGACGATCTCGATCGGGATGTTCGGCGGGATCGGACCGGGGATCACGGTCTGCGCGCCGCCGCAGGCGTTGACATTTCCCGAGAATGGCGGGCCGAAGAGGTACTCCGCGACGAGGTCATAGAGGGGGATGGCGAGCCCGTAGAACCAGCCGCCGGGCATTCCGGGAACGAGGGACACGGCGTTGAAGTACTGGCTCCCGGCGGCGCCGCCACTGTTCGTGAAGTAGAGGTTGGCGCTGCCCGAGGGCTGAGCGACGGCGAGGTTCCAGGCGCCGGTGTTCGGAGTGAGGAAGATGTCGTCGTAGAAGCACGTGCCGCCCGTCGTGAAGAGGTCGATGTTTTGGATCTCGAGGATGCCGCCGCCGATATTCCATGTCCCCGTGGAAAGCTGGGTGCAGCCGTACCACGTGGTCTGGGTGTTGGCGGTGAGATCGATGTCGATGCGGATCTCGACCCACTGGTCGAAGAGAATGGGGACGATGGGCTCCGGGCGAAGGTCGTCGAGGACCCGGTTCGTCGCCTTGTCGAACTGGATCTCGATGGCCCAGTTGTAGGGACCGCCGTGGTTGTAGACGTTGTTCACGATGAAGTAGGTGTCGGCCGTGAAGGCGGCTGCCGGGATGTGGACCCAGGCCGACAGCGTCCACGCGCCCGCGGTGTAGGTCCCGGCCGCCCAGGGATGGATCGCGTCCGTGGTGCCCGACACGGCGATCGAATGGGGGGCGCTCCGGGCCTGGGCGGCGCTCACCGTGCCCGCCGCCGCGGCCACGTTGTCCCAGCCGGCCCAGCCGCCCGGGCCGTTCAGCACCGTGGCAGGGGCGTAGCCGTCGAAGTTGTCCGCCCACTGCGCCGTGGCGGGCGCCAGGGCGAGGGCGAGAATCGCGAGGCAAAGAGTGGCTTTCATGCTCATCATCTCCACTGGATGGGAACCCGGACGGATCACCATGGTCCGCTCCGGTCGCCGTGCAGCATGGGCCTTCCGGGATCGCATGTCAACGAAAGCCGGTTTCGGCTCCGGAGCCGGAGCCGTACGGGCAGCCGACGATCGACGCCTGCCCGAGGAAGCTCGATCGGATCCGCTCCCGTGTCATCCGACCTAAGGTGCAGTGCTCGCCTGTCCTGCGTCGTTCCAGCGGTCACGGGAGCGCGGCCGGCCCGATCCCCCGGTCGCCCCGGGGCGCCGCCGATAGAATGTTCCGGCGCGAGGCGGGCAACCCGTGCGGGTTCTCCGTCGGCGCTCCGTCTCCCGTGGGGGACGCGGATCACTTGGAGCGGCGCCCGCCGTGAAGATCGTCGAGATCGTGCATGGTTTCCCTCCGGAGCTCTCGTCCGGAACCGAGCGTGTCGTGGAGGCCATGGCGCGGGGGCTCCTCCGGCGGGGCCATGAAGTCGTCGTCGTCGCGGGATCTCGCGAGACGCGCCCGGCGCCGGTGGTCGAGGACTCGGAGTCGGAGGGGCTCCGCGTCCGCCGTGTCCGTCGGGACGATCTGTTTCACGCCCTCTGGTGGAAGTCCAGGCACCCGGCGATCACGCGGATCGTCGCCGCGATCCTCGCGGAGGAGAAGCCCGACGTCTGCCATGTCCACCACTGGATCCACCTGAGCCGGGATCTCGTCCGGACAGCGGCGGAGAACGGCGTCCCCTCGGTCGTCACGCTGCACGACCTCTCCCTCTCGTGCCTCCTCGGCTTCCGCGCGCCGGGCGACGGCACGACCGTGTGCGGGGAGCCCTTCTCCGCCGCCACGTGCCTTCCCTGCGCCGCGCGGCACGTCGAGCCGCCTGTCTCCGGGGATGTCGATCCCTTCGAGTCGCACCTGGAGGACTTCCGGGGCGAACTGGCCGTCGCCCGCGCGGTCACGGTCGTGTCGGAGGCGCAGCGACGCGTTCTCATCGAATGCGGCGCCATCGATGTGCGATCGGCGACAGTCCTGCCCCTCGGTCTCCTCGAACCGCTGGCGGCGGCGCCGGTTCCCGCCGGCCTGCCGCCGCTTCGCCTCGTGAGCTTCGGTGTCCACGTCCCGGCCAAGGGGACGCACGTCCTCCTCGAGGCTCTCCGCCTGGCAGGCCCCGGCATCGAGCTCGACGTCCTCGGCCGCATCGATCGCGAGGACTACCGGATGAGGCTCCTGGATCTCTCGCGCGGGCTTCCTGTGCGCTTCCACGGCCCCTATGCGCCGGGGGATCTCTCATCCCTCCCCGCCCACATCGCCGTGCTCCCGAGCCTCTGCTTCGAGACCTTCGGACTCACTCTCGAAGAGGCCCACGCTCTCGGTCATCCTGCCGTCGTCGCGGATCGCGGAGCCCCCGCCGGGCGTGCCTGCCCGTCCGACATCGTCGTTCCGGCGGGCGACGCCGCCGTCCTCGGCGCGATTCTGGGGAGGCTCCGGGACTATCCGGCCGAGGTGGCGCGCCGCCGGATGCTCGTGCCGCGGCCTGCGGGAATCGACGGCGCCGTCGAGGAGGCGGAGCGACTCCTCCTGGCGGCAGCGGCGGCGGGGCCGCCGGACCGGGCGACTCTCGCCCTCCATCCGGTGCGCCGGGGCGACGACGAGGCCTTCGCGGAGCGCGAGGATCGCTTCAGGCGGAGGATCGAGGGCGCAGCGGAAAGCGTCAGGGCAGCGTCGCCACGATGCTGTGGCAGACGTAGTCCGCGAAGAGACGGGCGGACGTGAGGATCGTGCGCCAGCCCTCGAGGGACCGCCGGTCGCGGAGCCGTGTCTCGTACCACCGCTCGACGTCCTCCTCGACCCAGCCGAGGCTCGAGTCCCAGATCGCGTCGGCGGCCCAGACGACGTCGCCCGTGCCCGTGCTCACGAGGTCGACCTTGACCCCGATGACGACGGGCTCGTAGGGGTGATAGCGGGTCACCGTGGTGAAGAGAACGGCGTCGGCCTGGGCGCGGCGCGCCGCCAGGACGAGAACCTCCTTCGAGACCACGCCGGCGGGCCGCGCCGGCTCGAAGCGGCGGCTCTCCCGCAGATCGGGAGGCAGGGGCAGCACCTCGAAGCGCCCCCGCATCGCGAGCTGGCGGTCGAGGGCCTCGCCGACGACGCGCGCGGCGTCCGGCCAGGCGGTCTCGTTGTGGACGGGAAGCATCGCGACCCGCCTGAGGGGCCGGCCGTCGGGGGGATCGGCGTGCATCGATCCCACGACGCCCCCGCCGGAGTCCCGCGTCCGCGGGCCGGCGCAGGCCGAAGCGACGACGGCGAGGAGGACGGCTGCGAGCCGTGCGCCGGTCATTTTCCGTCCAGCGGGAGCGCGCCCATGCGCAGCCGCACGTTGTCCTGCTCGAGGCGGAGCTTCTGGATCTTCACGGCGAGCAGCTCATCGGTGAGCCGTGCCTGGGTCGTCAGGGCCTCCCGGAGGAGCGCCTTCGCCCGCTGGAGCTCCGCCTTCTCCTCGGCCATGTCGCTCTCGTGGCGCTTGAGGGCCATCTGGAGTTCGGTCAGGTCCTTCGTGAGCTGCTCCGCCCTGGCCTCGCTCTTCTGCAGTTCCGCGGTCCTGCGATCGAGGAGTTCGAGGACCGAGTTCTCGGCCGCCACGGTCTCGTCGAGCCGCACGGTGGGCCCCCGCCGCAGGTGGTTCGACCCGGTCTGCGCCGTCTGTTCGGTCGGATCCTCCGGCGCGGCGGCGTTGTCCGGAGGCTCCGCCGGAGCCTCCGGAACTGCGGTGCAGGCGGTGACGAGGAGCACGGCGCCCAACGCGAGGGTCGCGGCGCGGAGCGGTCGGGAAAGGAGAGTCATGGGTCACTCCTGCCCGGCGGTGGCCGGGGGGTCGTACTGGCAGTCGAGAACGAGGACCCGCCCGCACCCGCAGCGGACCTCGATCGATGTCACGAGATCGCCGGTCTTTCTAAGTTCCACGGCGGCCGGAGCTTCGGCAGCGGGCTGCGTCGCCCGCGGCCCCCCGTCCTCCGGCGCCACGGTCTCGTCCGCGCCGTTCAGGATCCGGACGTGGCGGCCCTTGATGACGGTCATGCGCTGGGATCCCATGTCAGGGCTTCGCCTCCGTCGGCTCGGCGTGCCGGACAGCCGCCCGGAGCCGGGTCAGGGCTGCCGCGTGGATCTGGCAGACGCGCGACTCGGTGATCCCGAGGACGGCGCCGATCTCCCGGAGGAGGAGGCCTTCGGAGTAGTAGAGGAGGATCACGGAGCGCTGGCTCTCGGAGAGGCTCCGGATCGCCGCCTTCACGTGTTCCTTGAGTTCCCGTCGCTCGGCGACCTCGGACGGGTCGAGCCCCAGCGCGCTCCGGTCCTCGGGAGCGACGGCCCGGGCGCTCCCGTCCCCCCGCGGAGCGTCCAGAGAGAGGACGCGGATCGTGTGGTCCTGGAGGAGGACTTCCTCGACCTGTTCCGTGGAGAGTTCGAGGGCCGCCGCAAGCTCGTCCACCGTGGGCTCGCGTCCGAGTTCCTCCACGAGCCGTGCCGAGGCCGCCTCGAGCTTCCGGATCCGGTCGCGGCGGGATCGCGGGACGATGTCGTGCCGGCGCAGCTCGTCGAGGACCATGCCCCGGACGTTGGTGTAGGCGTGAGTCTTGAAGGAGGCGCCGCGGGCGGGGTTCCAGGTGCGCGCCGCGTTCATGAGGCCGAGGACGCCGACGCCGTAGAGGTCGTCGCGGTCGAGACCCTGGGGCAGGGTGATCGTGAGCCGTCCGACGACATGGCGCACGAGGGGAAGGTACTCGACGACGAGGCGGTCCCGCTCCTCCGGCGGCAGGAGGCCGCAGTCAGGGGGCGGGGGCGTCGTGCACTCCGTCATGAGGAGGCACCCCCGCGCCGGCCGGGCCCGAGGGCCGATGCCGCGGCCGTGGCCATGGTGGAAACGACGATCAGGGCGGCGAGCGCCGAAGCGACGGACCGGATCGCCGCAGTGAGGATATCCACCCGGCGGAGACACCCGATGCCGAAAGTGAGGGCAAGAGTCAGGCCGGCGGCATGAATGCCGAGAATGACGCCGGTGCATCGCGCGGCGCTTCTTGGCCGTGAGTCGTTCCGCCTGGATGTCATGGTGCCGTTTCGTCCGGGGATCTTCGATCCACCTATCGGACGGTGGCGGACTCCTTCTTGAATCCCCGCCTTCCGTTAGGCACGTCCGGCGCGGGCGGACGTCAGGCCGCCGCGGCCGCCGCAGCGGCTTCCGGCGCGACGACGCCGAGGGCGTCCACGGAGGGAGCCTCGATGCACTCGTTCCAGGACAGGACGGACACGCGTGGCGACAGAGACCGGAGCATCTGGGCCACGTGGCGCCGGAGCCCCGCCTTCACGAGGAGGACCGGCGAGCGGCCCCGCCGGAGCGCCTCCGCCTGCCCCCGCGCGACGGCCTCCTGGAGGCTCCGGATCAGGGCGGGCGAAAGCCCCCCGCGATCCGCTCCGGCGGGGGACAGAGCCTCCTCGAGCGTCCGCTCGAAGCGGGGGTCGAGGGTGAGCGCGGGCACCCGGCCGCCGGCGTCGGCGTGCTGGGCCACGAGCGCGCGGCCGAGGCGCTGGCGCACGGCCTCGACCAGGGCCTCGGGGTCCTTCACCTTCCTGCCGATGTCGGAGAGCCGTTCGAAGATCGCGGGGAGGTTGCGGACGGGAACGCCCTCCTCGAGAAGGAGCTGGAGAACCTGCTGGACCTCGCCGAGCGTGAGCGTGTCGGGCACGAGATCTGCCACGGCGGCGGGGGACGTCTCCTTCACCCGGTCGATCATCTCCTGGACATCGTCCCGCGAGAGGATCTCGGCGGCGTGGGACCGCAGGACCTCGAGGAGGTGCGTCACGAGCACCGCGGGTGCGTCCACCACGGTATACCCGAGGGCTTCGGCCTCCCGCTGGCGGGACTGCGGGATCCATGTCGCCGGAAGACCGAAGGTCGGATCCACGGTCTCGTGGCCTTCGAGGCGACCTTCGGCATTCCCGGGATTCATGGCGAGGCAGGCGTCGGGCCGGAGCTGACCGCGTGCGACCTCCTGGCCCTGGATGAGGATCCGGTAGCCGCCGGGTTCGATCTCGAGGTTGTCCCGGATCCGAACGGCGGGCACGACGATGCCGAGGCCCGTGGCGAGACGGCGGCGCACGGCCGTGATCTGGTCGAGGAGCCCGCCCTTCCGGCCGGCCTCGACGAGCTGGACGAGGCGGAAGCCGAGCTCGAGCCCGAGACGGTCCACTCGGAGCACGTCCCGGAAGCCCTCGGGATCGGCCGGGGCGCCGGGAGTCTCCGCGCCTCCCTCGGCCGTCCCGCCCTTCCCGTCGGCCCCGGGGGCGGTGCTTCCGTCTCCGCGGCCCGCGCGGCCGAGCGCGAAGGTCCGGAGCGCCAGCATGAGACCGCCGAGGATCAGGAAGGGCGGACCCGGCAGTCCCGGGGCGAGCCCGAAGAGGATCAGGATGACGCCCGCGATCCCGATGGCGCGGGGGTTGCGCAGGAATTCGAAAGTCAGGTCGTCGGAAAGGGCGGTGCGCGACGACGTCTTCGTCACGATGATGCCGGCCGACAGGGACACGATGAGCGCCGGAATCTGTGAGACGAGGCCGTCGCCCACGGTGAGGAGCGCGTAGCGCCGGAGGGCGTCCCCCACGGACATGTCCTTCGTGATCCCGATGACGACGCCCGCCACGAGGTTCACGACGACGATGATGAGCCCGGCGATGGCGTCGCCCCGGACGAACTTCCCCGCGCCGTCCATGGCGCCGTAGAACTCCGCTTCCCGCGAGACGTTCTCCCGCCGGCGCCGCGCCTCGTCCTCCTTGATGATCCCCGCCGAGAGGTCGGCGTCGATGGCCATCTGCTTTCCGGGCATGGCGTCGAGGATGAAGCGCGCCGCGACCTCCGAGATCCGGTTCGAGCCCTTCGTGATGACGACGAACTGGATCACGAGGAGGATCAGGAAGACGACGATGCCCACGACGAGGTTGCCGCCGAGGACGAAGTCGCCGAAGGCGGCGATGACGGACCCCGCGTCGCCGTTGAGGAG
>CAYQRN010000074.1:0-19233 GCA_964419995.1 uncultured Planctomycetia bacterium | reverse complement strand
CCGCTCGACGGCGCGCTCCACGTCCGCGCGGGGAGAGGGCCAGGCGATGCACTCGTCGAAGGCCATGAGGATGTCGGCGCCGAGGCGGATCTGGATGTCGAGGGCGATCTCGGGAGTGAGGCGTCGCTCCCGGCCGTCCCGCGGCGACCTGAACGTGACGCCGTCGTCGTCGATCCGGCGCAGGGCGGCGAGAGACAGGACCTGGTAGCCGCCGCTGTCGGTGAGGATCGGGCCGTCATGCCCCATGAACCGTTGGAGGCCGCCGAGGGAGGCGATGATCTCCTCGCCCGGACGCTCGTGGAGATGGAAGGTATTGCAGAGGATCAGGGTCGCTCCGGTGTCGCGGATCTGGCCGGGGGTCAGGGCCTTGACGGTGGCCTGGGTTCCGACCGGCATGAACACCGGCGTCGGCGTGCCGCCGTGGGGCGTGGCCAGGAACCCGGTCCGCGCCCGGGAACCGCCATCCTCCGCGCGGACCTCGAAGGCGAACCGGTCCGGCGAGGTCGTCGTCATCGCGACGCGAGGCGCACGAGCGTGGCGCCGGGGTAGTAGTGCGCGAGGATCCGGTCCACATGACGGCCGTCCGCGGCCATGCCGCGCGCCCCCATCTGGCAGAGCCCGATGGCGTGACCATGGCCGCGGCCGGCGAGCAGGATCCTCCCGCCGTCTACCCCTGCGGAGTCGATCCACGTGCTCTTGACGCGGCGATGGCCGAAGGCGGCCGTGAACCGGCGGACGGGGAGGCGCTCGGCCCGTCCCGCGGCGACGATCTCGATGTCCGTCACGTGGCCCGAGGGCAGCGTTCCTCCGAGGTTCAGCGCCGTGATGGGAGGGGTCACTCCGAGCCGGACCGCAGCCTCGTCGCAGGGCGCCTCGAAGGTCCATCGCCAGTGGGTCGTCTCCCGGCAGCCGTCGCAGATGACGCCGCGGTAGGGCGGGATATCGTCCTCCTTGAAGAGCTCGCGGGCCGGGCGCGTCCGGCCGCCGCAGGTGCTCGAGTAGTAGGCCCGGAGCGGGCGTCCCTCGAACCACAGGATCACGTCGCGCGTGAGCGCCGTGAGCCGTTCGGCTTCCGCGAAGCGGGGACCCGCGCCGCCGTAGACCTGGCGCGTCTCATCGTCCGCCGTGTGGTGGAGGGCGGCGGGGTTTCGGAGGATCTCGGTGACGGCATAGGACCGGGCGATGACCGCCTGGGCGAGGAGGGCGTCGCGGGGGAAGGACGCGCTCATTTCCCGGAACAGCACGCCGGCCACGTAGGTGTCGAGGGGCAGCTCGTTGATCACGGTCACCGAGGCCTCCGCCGGGGCAACGATGACCGTGCCGGGATAGGCGCGGTCCCGGATGCGGAGCGTGCCGCCGTCCAGGGCTTCCACGCGAACCAGACCTCCGTGCCGGCGTCCCTCGGCCACGACGCTGCCGCCCTCTGTCCGGAACTGGAGGCCGTCCCGCGGGGGCGGGATCCGGCAGGCAGGCGCGTCCTCGAACGTGAGGAGGATGTCGGTGTCGGCCCGGACCGCGACCTCTCGACCCCCGGCCTCGGTGAGGCGCACGCGGATCGTCGGCGGTTCGCTGAACACGGCCACCTCGGGCAGGGATTCGAGGACGGGCCGACCGTCCCCGGTGACGAGGGCGAGAAGCACGAGACCTGCGAGGAGGATGGCCGTGAGGACGGTCACGGGGGCGCGGCCGAGGAGGGTGCGGAATCGGCGGCGCAGCTTACCCGCGAGGGCGAGGCCGAGGCTGCTCCCCCGGCGGAGGGTCTGCGCGGCGGCACGGAGCCCCCGGATGGCGCGTCCAGGTTTGCGGCGGGGCGTCACGGGAGGTCGGAGAAGAGGCTGCCTTCCCGCTCGGAGGGGAGTCGGACGCCGAGAAGCGTCATGGCTTCGTGGGTGAGGGTGCGGCCCCTCGGCGTCTTGCAGAGGAAGCCGCGGCGGATCAGGAAGGGCTCGTAGACGTCCTCGATCGTCCGCTCCTCCTCGCCCACGGAGACCGCCAGCGTCTTGAGCCCCACGGGCTGGCCGCCGAAGCGCGCGATGGTCTCGAGGATCTGGCGGTCCACGCGGCACATGCCGAGGCCGTCCACACCGAGGCGTTCGAGGCCCCGCGTGGCGATGTCCGTCGTGATCGTGGCCGATCCCTCCACCTCGGCGAGGTCCCGGATGCGGCGGATGAAGCGGTTCACGAGCCGGGGCGTGCCGCGGGCTCGCTCCGCGATGAGGCGCGAGGCGTCATCGGCGAGGCCGATCTCGAGGAGCCGCGCCGAGCGCACGGCGATGACCTGCAGATCCTCGACGGGGTAGGGCTCGAGGCGCTCGAAGACGCCGAAGCGCGAGCGGAAGGGCGCCGAGAGGAGTCCCTCCCGCGTCGTGGCCCCGATGAGGGTGAACGGCTCGACCCGGAGCTGCATCGTCCGCGCGCGCGGACCCTGGTCGAGGACGATGTCGATGCGGAAGTCCTCCATGGCCGAGTAGAGGTACTCCTCGACCTGGATGCCGATCCTGTGGATCTCGTCGATGAAGAGGATGTCGTTGCGCCGGAGCGCCGTCAGGATCCCGGCCAGGTCTCCGGGACGCTCGATCATCGGGCCGGATGTGGAGCGGAGCCCCGTTCCCATCTCGCGGGCGACGATCTCGGCGAGCGTCGTCTTGCCAAGCCCCGGGAGCCCCGAGAGAAGGACGTGATCGAGGGGTTCCTTCCGCTTGCGGGCCGCGGCCACGTAGATGCGCAGGTTGTCGAGGACATGGCGCTGTCCCGTGAAGTCCCCGAAGCTCCGGGGCCTGAGCGCGAGATCGAGGGACGGGTCCTGGGTCCCCGGAGAGAGGATACCTCCGTCGTGACCTCTCGGATCCGCGTCAGTGGGTGCTCGGTCCATCGGAGCCTCCCCGGAGTCCGGGCCGTCTCCCGGGCCGCCGGGATGCGGAGGACTCACCGCGCTCCCAGTCTACGGCGGAGCGCGGAAGTTTCACCTCATTCCTGGCGGCGCCGGGCCTCCGCGAGCGCGAAGAGGGCCTGGCACGTGGCGTGGGAATCCGCGGCGGGCAGTTCCCGCGTCTCGCCGTCGAACTCGACCCGGTAGACCGTGCCGTCCCGGAACCACCCGCCGGCGGTCTGGCCGGCGAGGAGGGCCCGGACCCAGGCGGCGGGGCACGTCCGGGACGGGTCTGCGGCGAGGAGGACGGCCACGCGCTCGGCGTTGAGGTCCGAGAAGGTCCAGTCGCCGGCGAGCTCGTCCTCGATGCGGTCGAGGAGGAGGGGCAGGCGGCTTCCGAGCCCCTCCGGGTCGGGGAGTCCGGTCTCCCGGAGCCAGAGCACGGCGTAGACCTGGTGGCAGAGGATGTAGCCCGTCGCGTCCCGCGCGAGATACTCCGAGAGGACATCCTTCGACCGCGCCGGGTCGGCCTTCGTGACGGCATGCTGGAGGTACCAGGTGAGGAGGGCGTAGCCGGGCGGCCGCATGGGCAGGAGGGGCACGGGTTCGAGCTCGGGGAAGAGGAGGCCGCGGTAGAGGTCGTTCCTGAACCGCTCGCGCTCCCGCGCGATGAAGGCCGCCACTTCCTCCCGCGGGAGGATCGCCTGGACGCGCGCGAGCGTGTGGAGATCGCCGAGGCTCGCCGCGGGAACCGCGATCAGGGCCGATAGACCCCCGGCGATGGCGCGATCCATCGCCGCGACGAGAGCCGTGTCGTAGCGCTCGGGGGCGCGGCGCGGGCGCAAGAGCGCCGGGGCCGCCGGAGCGCTGCCCCCTCCGGACGGCGGGGGCGGGGGATCGCCGCCGCAGGCGGCGAGACCGGACAGCAGGGCGAGGAGGAGGATCCAGCCTGCGCTTTCCACGCGGATCATGGGGGACTCCGATCGTTTCCGGCGGCTTGCCGGCGCCGGGGGGCGGGGCGCATAATCCCGCGCCTTGTCCCGCTCCACGCTCAGACGATATCTCGCGACGAGCCGGGATCCGGCGGTGCAGGTCTTCCTCGTCCTGCCGCTCCTCCTCGTCTACGAGGCGGGCCTCCTCCTCTCCGGGGGACGGAGGCGCAATGCGGCGGACGCCCTCCTGAAGGCGCCCTTCGAGGCCCTCGGCCGGGAGGGTCTCCTCATCTTCAACACGCTCCTCGTGCTCCTCTTCGTCCTCGCCACTCTCCGCCTCCGGAACCGCCGCGGCGCCGTGGCCCGGGTGGCCCTGCCCCTGTTCCTCGAGTCGGCGCTCTACGCGGTGGTGCTGGCGCCGCTCGTTCGCGTCCTCGGCCGGGGGCTCCACCTCGCGGCGCCGGCCCCCTCGGGCATCGAGGAGATCCTCCTCTCGGTGGGGGCCGGCGTCTACGAGGAGATCGTCTTCCGTTTCGGCGTCGCCACGCTCGTGCTTCTCCTCTTCGAGGACGTCCTGAGGACGGGCCGGCTCATCGCGGTCCTCCTGGCCGTGGCCGTCTCCGGCCTCCTCTTCTCCTGGTTCCATCACGTGGGGCCCTTTGGCGAGCCCTTCTCGAGGGACCGCTTCGCGTTCCGGGCCCTGGCAGGGGGCCTGCTCACCACGCTCTACGTGCTCCGAGGCCTCGCGCCCTGCGTCTGGACACACGCCCTCTACGACGTGCTTCTGGTCGTCGGGCGCCGCTGAGGGACGATCCCGCCGCCCCGCGCTGCTACTCTGGAGCGCCATGCCGCCATCACCACCAGGAGAGGGCTCCGATCCCCGGCGCCTCGTCGTCGCCATGACGGGCGCCTCGGGAGCCATCTACGGCCTCCGCCTCGTCGAGCGTCTCGGCGAGGCGGGGATCGGAGTGGATCTGGTCGTTTCGCCAGCGGCGCGCCGGGTCCTCCGGCTCGAGGTGGACCCGGGCCATGATCCGGAGGCGCACGGGCCAGAGGCACTTCCCCTCCGGAACACGGCCCACGTGCGTTTCTTTGATCCTGATGATGTGGGAGCCCCCATGGCGAGCGGTACGGCGCTCCGACGGGGCATGATCATCGCGCCCTGCTCGATGGGCACGCTCGGACGCGTGGCGGCGGGAACGTCCGAGGACCTCATCGGCCGGGCCGCTGACGTCTGCCTGAAGGAGCGCCGCCCCCTCGTGCTCGTCGTCCGCGAGACGCCCCTCTCTCTCATCCACATCCGTGCGATGGAGACCGTGACACTGGCCGGGGCGACGGTCCTCCCGGCCTCGCCGGGCTTCTACCACCGTCCCGCGTCCATCGACGATCTCGTCGATCACGTCGTCATGAAGATCTTCGACGTTCTCCGCATCGACAACGCCCTGGTCCGTCGCTGGGCCGGCGGGTGAGCGATGATGTCCCCGCCCGTCCGGCGCGCCGCCGCCTTCCTCCGGCTCATCCGCTTCTCCCACACGCTTTTCGCCCTGCCCTGGGCCGTGGCGGGGGCGTTCCTTGCGGCGCGGGGGCTCCCCGGACCGCGCACGGCGCTCCTCATCCTCGCGGCCATGGTCGCGGCCCGCACCGCGGCGATGACGTTCAACCGCCTCGTGGACCGGCGATTCGACGCCACGAATTTGCGGACGGCGGCCCGTCCCTCAGTGACCGGGGAGGTGGGGACGGGACTCCTCGTCGGCGCCACGCTCCTGTCCTCGGCCCTCTTCATCGGGGTGTCCTTTCTCCTGAATCCCCTGGCCGGCCGCCTCAGCTTCGCGGCGCTGGCGGTCTGCCTCGGTTACTCGCTCACGAAACGCTTCACGGTGCTCTCCCACTTCGTCCTCGGCCTCGCGCTCGCCCTCTCGCCCCTCGGCGCATGGGTCGCTGTCCGTGGCGCCCTCGACCGGCCGTCGGTCGCCGCCGCTCTCCTCGGGGCCGGCGTCCTCCTCTGGACGGCGGGATTCGACATTCTCTACGCCTGCCAGGACGTCGACCACGACCGGCGCGAGGGGCTCCGGTCCGTGCCCGCGACCCTCGGAACCCGGGGGGCGCTGCGGCTCGCCGCCGCCGTCCACGCCCTCGTGCCGCCCTGCCTCTGGCTCGCGGGGAACGTGGCGGACCTCGGCGCCGTCTTCCGGGGCGGCGTGGTCCTCGTGGCGGCCCTCCTCGTCGTCGAGCACCGCCTCGTCTCCGAGCGGGACCTGAGCCGCGTGAACACCGCCTTCTTCCGTGTCAACGTGGCCATCAGTCTGCTCGTCATGACCGCCGTCATCATGGATCTCGCTCTCGTTGCGGGACGTCCGGGCGCGTGAAGTTCAGCGACCTCGACAGAAACCGCCGCCGCCTCGCGGAATCCCCCGTCATCCTCGTGACGGGGACCGAGGAGTTCCTCGTCTCCGAGACCGGCGCGCAGGTTCGGGCCACGATGCCCGAGGGCGCGGAGATCATCGACCTCACGCCGGAGGACAAGGGCGCCCCGGATCCCGCCGTCGTCTTCGACGAGCTCCGCATGCGCTCGATGTTCGCGCCGGCGAAGCTCGTCTTCATCGGCCGCTGCGATGCCTTCCTCGAGGCTCACGGCGAGCGCCTCGCCGGGCTCGTCAGCCGCGGTGACATGGAATCGAGGCTTCTCATGGCCGGGGAATCCCTCGTGCGCCGGAAGGGCGGGCGGGAATCGTGGCTCCCGGGATGCGAGGCCATGGTCGACGCGGGCGCGCTCCTCGTCGAGTGCGGGCCGCTCTACGACCTCCCATTCGGGAACTCGCGTCCGCGACACCAGAGCCCGCTCTCGACGTTCCTCGTGACTCTCGCGGCACGGCGGCAGAAGGCGATGACCCTCGAGACGGCCTACGCGCTCCACCGGACCGTCGGCACGGACCTCCGGACTCTCGCCGGCGAGATCGAGAAGCTCGCCGTGTTCACGGGAGACCGCCCGGCCATTACGGATGCCGACATCGCCGCCGCCATCGCCGGCCGGCGAACGGCGCCCGTCTGGGAGTACTGCGACCGGGTCGCCGTGCGGGACCGGCGGGGCGCCCTCGAGTCCCTCCGGGGCCTCTTCGAGCACGGTGTCGAGGATTCGGACGGCCGCCGGGTCTCCGACGGGACATCCGTGGCCCTCTTCACATTCGCCTCGCTGGCGTCGCGGCTCCGGCGGGTCGCCCTCATCGTCCACCACATGCGGGCGGGGCTCGGCGCCGCGGAAGCCGTGGAGGCGGCGGGGATCCCGGCCTTCCTTGCCGCGGGAGCGCGGGCCCAGGCGGAGAGCTTCCGCGATACGGAGCCCGCGGAGATCCTCGACCGTCTCGTGGACCTCGAGACCGGCCTCAAGACCGGGGCCGGCGACCCGCGGCTCCTTCTCGAGCTCTTCACAGCCTCCGTGGCGCGGAGCGCCCCGTGATCCGCGTCCTGTCTCGCGACGTGGCCGACCGCATCGCCGCCGGCGAGGTCGTGGAGCGCCCCGCCTCCGTGGTGAAGGAACTCGTGGAGAACGCCCTCGACGCGGGTGCCCGGTCAGTGACGGTGGAGATCGCCGGAGGCGGGCGGACCCTCATCCGCGTCGCGGACGACGGCTCGGGGATGACGCCGGAGGATCTCGCGCTCTGCCTCCTCCCGCATGCCACGTCGAAGATCGCCGCGGCGGAGGACATCTTCCATGTGGCGACCTTCGGCTTCCGCGGCGAGGCTCTCGCCGCCGTGGGGTCCGTGTCGGAGACCCGCGTCGTGTCGCGGCCGGAGGACCGATCCCTCGGCGCGTCCGTGGAGGCAGCCTTCGGCGACATCGGGCCGGTGAGGGACGCCGGAGCCCCGCGGGGCACGACCGTGGAGGTGCACCACCTCTTCCGAAACACTCCGGCGCGCCTCAAGTTCCTGAAGTCCGACACTGCCGAGGCCCAGGCCGTCATGGAGGCGCTTCTCCGCCTCGCACTGCCGCGACCCGACGTTTCGTTCCGGCTTCGCCGGGACGGGCGGGACGTGCTCGAGGTGGAGGGCGGGGTCGATTCGAGACAGCGGCTCCGTGACCTCTTCGGCGCCGACATGGCGGATGAGGCCCTCGAGGCGGCGTCGGAGCGGAGCGACATCCGCGTCTCAGGATTCGTCCTGCCCCCGGGCGGGGCCCGGCCCTCGGCACGCTGGCAGTATCTCTTCCTGAACGGCCGGTACATCCGCGACCGCGGCCTCGTCCAGGCGGTGCACCGAGCCTTCCAGGGGCTGCTCATCCACGGGCGCCATCCCGTGTTCTTCCTCGGGATCGAGATGGATCCCGGCCGGGTGGACGTGAACGTCCACCCCACGAAGATCGAAGTCCGGTTCCGCGAGCGCGATCTCGTCTTCTCGGCGGTTTGCGACGCGGTGCGGAGGGCCCTCGATGCCGGTGGAGGGGTGCGGCGGCTCGAGACCGCCGGATTCCTGGCGGAGGCTCCGGAATCCCCGATGCTGCCGGTGCCGGCAGCGGCTCCGGTGCCGGCGGCCGACGGGCCGGACCTGTTCCGGTCGGAGGATCTCCGCGAACTCGAAAGCCGCCTCTACCCCCGGGGCGTGCCGCAGGCGCCCCGGTCGGCGGGGGCCGCGCCGGCGCCGCGAAGCGCCGGCGGGGCGTTGCCGCAGGTCCATGCCCCGCCGGTGCCGCGGCCCGCGTCCGGCGGTCGCCGCCATCTCCAGGTGCACGGAAGCTGGATCCTCGTCGAGGACGCGAAGGGGGTCCTCGTGGTGGACCAGCATGCGCTCCACGAGCGCATGCTCTTCGAGCGGCTCCTCGAGCGAGTGACCGCCGGTGCGGTGGAGTCCCAGACTCTGCTGGCCCCCGTCGTCGTGGATCTTCCGGCCCCCGATTTCGCTCTCGCCGGCGAGGCCGCGGAAGCCCTCGCCGCCGCCGGGCTCGTCGTCGCGCCCTTCGGGCCCCGCTCGGTGGCCGTTCGGGCGCTGCCGGCGCTGCTCGCGCGGATGGACCCCGCCGAGGCGCTCCTGGCCGCCCTCGAACCCCTCCGGGAGGACGGCGGCGCTCCGCCGCTCCTCGATCGCGTGAGGGAGGTCTGCGCCCACCTCGCGTGCCGCGCCGCGGTCAAGTTCCACGAGAGGCTCCACGCGGCGGAGATCGACGTGCTCCTCGATTTCCTCGGAAGCCATCCGCGGGCCGGGACGTGCCCGCACGGGCGTCCCACGCGGGTGGCCATCCCGCTCGGCGAACTCGCCCGCGCCTTCGAGAGGCGCTGAGGCCGGGACGTCCGCTCAGCCCTTCCGGGTCTCGGCGCGCGGGCCGTCCTCCGCGGCGGCGCCGGGGAAGGCGAAGTCGCGGGCCGTGAGGCGCGCCTCGCCGAAGCCGAAGCGGACGGCTGTGGGGTCGTCGGAGTCGGCCTCGAGGCGCTTCACCCCGTTCTCGTAGTACGTCACGGTGAGGGGAACGAGGATGCCCGAGTCGGGGAGGCGGCGGTGCTTGGCAAACCAGTAGTCTTCCTCGGCGGAGCCCGCAGAGGCTTCCACGACGATGCGACGGACGACGCAATCCTTCGCGTCGATCCAGAAGATCATCTTCCGCTCGCCCGGCACCGTCCGTTCCACGACACGGCACGGCTTCTGTTCCCTGTAGACCTTGAGGGCCTCGAGCCGTTCGCGGAGGACGAGGTGGGCGGGGTCGGTCCGGAGGTTCTCGAGGAAAAAGTGGCGGAGGAGGCGCCGCGTGCGCTCCACCTCATCGACGACGTTCTTCTTCTCGACCTCCGCGTCCCGCCCGCGGAGGATCCGGCGTCCCCGGTCGTCCTCGACCCAGTACCGGAGCCCGTCGAAGGCGACCGTCGTCACGGCGCCGCCGACCGTGCTCTCGACGGTCCGCCGGTAGAGGAGCATCTCCTTGCCGCCGTTCGCGAGGAGGAGCGCGAGCTGCGTCGCCTTCCCTTCGTTGCGCGCCGGGGGCTCGCCTTCGGGGGCGTCCTCGAACCAGTGGAAATTCATGCGGCCCTCGTAGTCGCGGACGTCGACGGCGCGGCCCGCGGGGTTCTGATGGGCGATGGCCGCCTCGAGGAGCGCTGCGGCGTCGCGGGGGGCCTCGTCGTTGCCGTCCTGGGCCGTCAGGGGTGCAGAGAGGAGCGCGAGGAGGACGGGGAGGGCAGGGAGGAGGGGGGTGCGGATCATGGGCGTCGGGTGTCCGGAGTCCTGAGAAGGCCGGCGTCCTTCATGCCGGCGATGAGCAGCGCGACCCACACCGCGGCCAAGACGATGAGGGACGCGGCGGCTCTGGTCTCAAAGTGCGTCAGGACGCCGAAGAGATCAAATACGATGAGGGCGGGAAGGGCCGTCCGGGCCGCGATGCGCGTGGCGGCCCCGGCCCCGGCGGTCGGGGAGAAGACCATGGCGAAGAGACACGCGAGACCTGCGAAGAGGAGGAAGAGGAGGAACCCCTGGACGACCATGACGCCGAAGGTGAGCCAGCGGATCTGCCGGACGTAGTCGCGGAAGGGGATGACGACCACGCGGTCCGCGTTCTTGAGGATGAAGGCCGACGTCGTGTAGACCTTGAGGGAGGCCTCGGGCCGGGCCGCCACGGATCGCTGGTCGGCGGCGGGGTCGAGGACGAGGATCGTGCCGCCACCCCCGGTCTCCGGGATCTCCGCCGGCATGGGGCCCTCGAAGCGGAAACCCTCCCTGCCGGCGGCGACGCCCGTGCCGGCGGGCGCCGGAAAACGGTCGCGGTCGTGCCGGACGGGGTGGAGGAGGGCCGGGGGGATGGAGGTGATGAGGACCGAGGCAACGAGCCATGCCGCCGTGGTCGCGGCGGAGGCGTTGACGGCCTTCCGGTAGTACCCGCGGCCGATGAAGGGTCCGAGGATCGCGGCCGGGTGGAAGGGCATCATCCCCTCGGGAATGCGGGTCGCGTCTTGCGGTGCGCGGCGGGAGCGCACAATCTAACCCCCGCGGACAGGGGAACAAGAAAGGACCGATGGGAGCGGGCGAGACCGCACTTCTGCGAAGCGTTCGGATCGGCGGCGGCGTCACGGTCCACCTCCGGCGGAGCACCCGCTTCACCACCGATATCATCCGGATCTGCGCGCCGGTTCTCCTCGACGGGCGGCGGACCGGCCGCGCGCTCCTCGCGGGGCTCCTCCGGAGGGGTTCGCGGCGTTACGCGGACATGGACGCCATCGCGCGCCACCTCCAGGATCTCTACGGCGCATCGTTCTCGACGGATGTCGCCAGGATCGGGCCCGTGCAGGCCATCATCCTGCGCGGCGAGGTCGTGGATGGCGGGAGGCTCCCCGGGAGACCGGATACCTTCGCCGCGCTCATCGCCTTCCTCCGCGAGATGCTGCACCGGCCGCGGATCGTCCGGGGCCGCTTCGATCCGCGGATCTTCGAGGAGGAGCGGGCCCAGCTCGCCCGCTTCATCGCCTCGCTCGCGGACGACAAGGCGCGGTACGCGGCACTTCGCCTCGAGGAGGCCATGTTCCGCGGCCATCCGCTCGGCCTGTCCGAGTACGGGACCCTTCCGGATCTCGAATCGCTCCGCAACGAGGACGTCGCGGCCCTCCACGGGGATCTCATCGCACGGACGCCCTGGCACGTCTTCGTCTCGAGTCGCCGTCCGGCGACGGAGGTCCTCGAGCGCGTGCGGTCGCTGGTCCCGCGGGGCCGCCGTGCGGCCGGGCCGGAGGCGCCGCCGCCCCCGCCGCCGGCCCGCGAGTCCACGCTCATCGTGCGAGAGATGCACGACGTGGCCCAGGGGAAGCTCTGCATGGGCTTCCGCCTGTCCGCCCTGCCGCCGGCCCGGGGGCGGGCCGTGGCCATGGTGCTGAGCGCGCTGCTCGGAGGTGGTCCGGCCTCCCGACTCTTCCGGCGCGTCCGGGAGCGGGATCACCTCGCCTACGCCATCCACGCGAGCCTTGCCGAGGCCGAAGAGACCATCGTCGTGAGCGCGGGGATCGATCCCGCCGCATACCGGAAGGCGATCGAGGCCGTGCGGTCCGAGGTGAGAGACCTCGCCCGGGGCCGCATCGGGGCGCGGGAGCTCGGAGCGGCGCGGCTCGGTCTCCGCCGGGCGCTCCGCGGTCTTGGCGACACCCAGGATAGCCTTCTCAGCCACGCGGCCCACGACATCCTCCTCGGCGTGAAGCCGCAGAGCCCCGCCGTCCTCGAGGCGGCGGTCGCGAAGGTCCGGCCGGCGGACGTGGCGCGGGCGGCGGCGGGACTCACGCTCGACACGGTCGTCTTCCTCGCGCGGTCGTTCCCGGGGCTCCGGATGCCGGCTGCGGCGGCCGCCGTGGCGGAGAGCGCCCCGTGAGGGCGGCGCGGGCGGGGTCGCGGCACACGGTCGCGCGGTCGGGGAGCGGGCCGCGGGTCGTGAGCCTCGAGGGGCCGTCGGGACTCCGGGTCCTCGTGGCGCCGCGGCCGGACTTCGTTCGCTGCTTCGCAGCGCTGTCGGTGGGCGTCGGATCCGTGGATACGGCCTTCGTCCTTGAGGACGGCCGGATCGCGCGGGTGCCCGAAGGCGTGGCGCATTTCCTCGAGCACGAGCTCTTCGAGAAGCCGGGCGGCGACGTCGCCGAGGTCTTCTCGGCCGAGGGAGCGTCCGTGAACGCGCTCACGGGGCACCTCCGGACGGCGTACACGCTCTCGTGCATCGATAACGCCGAACGGCACCTTGCGAGGCTCTGCCGGCTGGTCTTCCGGCCCCACTTCCACCGGAACCTCGTCGAGAAGGAGCGCCGGATCATCACCCAGGAGATCCGGATGTACGAGGACAGCCCCGAGTGGCGGGGCTACATGGCGCTCCTCCGCGGCCTCTTCGTCAGGCATCCCGTCCGCGACGACGTGGCCGGGACCGTGGAGTCCATCGGCCGCATCGGCGTCGAGGACCTCTCCCTCGTCCACGGCGCCTTCTACCGACCCGGAAACTCCGTGCTGGCCGTGGCGGGGCCGGTGGATCCGGCGCGGGTCCTCGCCGTGGCCGAACGGAGCGCCGGGGGGAGCCGCGGCTCCGCCGTGCGTACGCGGCTCCTGCCTTCGGAGTCGTCCGAGGTCCGGGTGCGGCGCGTGCGCCAGCGGATGCCCGTGGCGGCGGGCCGTCTCTGGCTCGGCTTCAAGGGGCCGGCCGGGCCGGCCCCGGGCCCGGAGCTCCTTGCGGAGGAGCTGGCCCTGCAGGCAGCCCTCGATCTCCTCTTCGGCCGCACCGGCGCCGCCTGGCGCGACCTCTACGCCGAGGGGCTCATCGACGAGAGCTTCGGCGCATCGGCCCACGTGGAGGAGAGCTTCGCCTTCGCCGTCGTCGGAGGCGAGACGCCGCGGCCGCGGGAGCTCGAGAAGCGCCTCGTCGCCATGGCGGAACGCGGCCTCGATGGCGGCTCTCTCCGCCGCGACGTGGAGCGGATCCGGCGCGCGTTCCTCGGCTCCTTCGAGCGGACGCACAACTCCATGAGCGGGACCGTGTGGACGATCCTCGACTGCCATCGGCGCGGTCTCGGACCCCGGAACCTCCGGGAACTCATCGCCGGGCTCACTCCCGAGGCCGTGCGCCGGGCGGCGCGGACGCGGCTCCGGACGGACCGCCTGACGGCGTCCTACGTCGAACCTCCGGGGGAAGCGCGGCCTTGACCGGCGCCGGATCGGGGGCGGCGGGCGGAGCCCTGACCGTCATCACGGGCCCCACGGCCTCGGGGAAGTCCGCCGTGGCTCTCGAGGTCGCCCGGAGGCTCCAGGGCGAGATCGTCTCCCTCGACGCGATCCAGGTGTACCGCGGTCTCGATATCGGCACCGCCAAGCCCGGTCCTGAGGAGCGGCGAACGGTGCCCCATCACCTTCTCGACATCCGGGAGCCGGAGGAACCGATGGAGGTCCGCGGCTGGCTCGATCTCGCGGATCGGGCGGTGGCGGAGATCCGGGGCCGCGGCGCCGCTGCGGTGGTGTCGGGCGGCACCGCCTTCTACCTCGTGGGGCTCCTCCACGGGATCTTCGAGGGGCCCGGCGCCTCGCAGGAGGTGCGTGAACGGCTCCGCGGGGAGCGGGACCGGTTCGGGGCTGCCGCCCTGCACGCGAGGCTCGCCGCGCGCGACGCCGCGGCGGCGGCGCGGATCCACCCGAGGGACTGGCGGAGGATCGAACGAGCCCTCGAGATCCTCGAGACCGGGACGCGCACGGTGACGGATCTCCGGACCCAGTGGGCGGCGGAGCCCGTCCGCGCCTGTCGCGTGTTCGTGCTCGAGCGCGACCGCCGGGAACTCCACCGCCGGATCGGAGATCGCGTCGATGCGATGATGGCGGCGGGGTTCCTCGAGGAGGTTCGGGGGCTCCTCGCCTTGGGGCGGCTCGTCGGGGAGGCGGCCCGGGCGCTGGGCTACCGGCAGCTCGCGGCGCACCTGCGAGGGGAGATGGGCCTTGCGGAGGCCGTGGAAGCGACGAAGATCGCGACGCGCCGGTACGCGAAGCAGCAGATGACCTGGTTCCGGCGGCTTCAGGGAGCGGTTCCCGTGCCGCTCGAGGGGGACGGGACCGCGGAGGATGCCGCCCTCCGGATCATCGACCTCGTGAGGGCGGGAGGGCCGCCGGCGCGGCTCAGGCCGCCCGGCGGCACACCGTAAGGGGGCGCGCCGCCGACGCGGCGGATGCGGTCAGATTACCACCAGGAGACGTAGGGATCGTCCCAGTCGTAGCTGAAGAGGTGGTAGTCGAGCGTGAAGTGGATCGTGGTCTTCTCGCGCTCGAGCTCGTCGGGGTAGTAGGAATCGTAGGGCGGGAGCGACGAGTTCGTGTTGAAGAACGTGTACTTGAGCGTGTACCAGGAGTTCTCGATGTTCCTGAAGTGCGAGACGACCCGGCTCCGCCAGTAGCGTCCGCCGTCGCCGCCGCCGGGAACGGGCGTGTAGTGGGCGGTGACCGTCTCCTCGATGGGCTTCACCGGGCCCACATCGATGTCACCCTCGCCGATGAGGTAGTAGAAGGGGTTCACCGGCGTGTTCCAGATCTGGAGGAACGCCACCCAGACGAACGTCTGGAGGTTCCACGGATCCACGAGCATCGCGAAGTACCCGGGGAATTCCTTCGACGTGCCGGCCCAGGAAGCCGAGACGCCGGCCGCCGGGACGTCGGCCACGGAGACGAGGGCTGCCGTGACCTTGGGCGTGACATCCATGGCCGGGTCGTTGAGCTGCTCGTAGGGCGTGGCGCAGCTCATGAGGAGCACGCTGAGAAGCAGAAGACCGGCGACAGCCGAGCGGACCATCCTATTCCTCCATGCGAGCCGGAGAGCAGGCGGGGGATACCGGCTCGCTTCCGGTTTTTCGGGGCGGATTCTATCAGCGGCCGGAGGGGGGGTCAAAGGAAAACCAACCTCCGTGTTTGGGAGGACTTGGGATCGGGCTAACATCCCGCCGGTCATGGCCGGAGCCATCGTTCCGCGGGTCTTCAAGGGCACGGAGGATCTTCTTCCCGAGGAGATGATCCCCCTCTCGACCCTCATCGACCGGATCCGGGGGGTTTTCGAGAGATTCGGGTTCGCGCCGATCCAGACGCCCGCGATCGAGTACCTCGACATCCTTCTCGGGAAGTACGGGGCGGAGGGGGAGAAGCTCATCTACCCCCTCGCCTACAAGGGCGGCAACGTGGCCGCGCTCCGCTACGACCTCACCGTGCCGCTCTCGAGGGTCGTGGCCATGAACCCGGCGCTGCCCCGGCCGTTCCGCCGGTACCAGATCGCGCCGGTCTGGAGGGCCGACAACCCCCAGCGGGAGAAGGGGCGTTACCGGGAGTTCATCCAGTGCGACGTGGACACGGTGGGAACCCGCTCCCTCCTCGCCGATGCCGAAAACGTGGCTGTCGTGGATGCGGCGCTCCAGGCGGCAGGGCTTCCCCGCTTCGTCATCCGTGTGAACCACCGGCGTCTCCTCCGCGCCGTCGTCGCCCACGCAGAGCTTCCCGCGGAGCGGGAGGGCGACGTCCTCCGCGCCCTCGACAAGCTCGACAAGACGTCCCGCGAGTCGGTGGTGGACGAGCTCGGCCGCGGCGGCATCGCGCCGGACGCCATCGCACGGCTCTTCGGCGTCATCGAGATCTCCTCGGACGCCGCTCTCCGTGATCCGGACCGGCTGATCGACCGGCTCGAGGCGCTCATGGGAGCGTCGCCGGACGCCGGCCCGGCCCTCGGCGAGGTCCGCGAGCTCATGGGGCTCATCCGCGGCCTCGGCGTCCCGGCCGACCGTGTCGCCCTCGATCTTTGTCTCACGCGGGGACTCGACTACTACACCGGACCCGTGTACGAGGTCCGAGCCCTCGACATCCCCGGATTCGGGAGCCTCGGCGGCGGTGGCCGCTATGACGATCTCATCGGGATGTACGGGAAGGAGACCATCCCCGCCACCGGCGTCTCGATCGGACTGTCCCGCGTCTTCGGGGCGCTTCAGCGCCTTGGTCTCATCGAGCCGTGCTCGACGCCGACGAGGGTCCTCGTGGCGCGCCTGCCCGGTTCGTCCGCCGGACCCTCCCTCGAACTCGTCACGGAGATCCGGAAAGCCGCCATTCCCGCGGAGATCTGGCCCGACGCGGATCGGTTGAAGCGCCAGCTCGAATTCGCCGCGAAGAAGGGGATCCCCCTCGTGGCCATCGTCGGAGAGGACGAGATCCGGGCCGGAGCCGCGACGCTGCGGGACATGCGCCGCGGCGCCCAGACCCAGGTGCCCCGCGCCGGTCTCGCGGAGTCGATCCGGGCGGCTCTCGCCGGACCTCAGGTCGGGCCGGCGTAGAGCCCCCGCCGGCGGATCCAGTGAAGGATGCCCGGCGGCAGGGCGTCGCCGGGGTCCCCGCCTGCCCGGAGGATCCTGCGGATCTCCGTCGACGAGACATCCACGGGCGTCGTGTCGACGCAGCGGACACGGAGTCCGGGAATCGCCTGTCGGATCGCCGGCAGCGAGGGGGGCGGCGAGCCGGGGCGCACGCCCACGGCGAAGGTCACGAGTCGGGCGAGTTCCGCTGCGTTGCGCCAGAGCGGGAGCTCCGGGAGCGAGTCCATGCCGATCACGAAGTAGAGCTCGGCGTCGGGCTCCGCCAGGGCAACGGCTCGGGCCGTGTCGATGGTGAAAGAAGGCGCCCCCCGGACGATCTCCATGTCGGAGACGGTGAGTCCGGGGATCCCGCGGATCGCGATCTCGACCATGCGGAGCCGATCGTCGGCCGGCGCGAGATCGACGGCGCTCTTGTGGGGTGGCCGGGCGTTGGGAATGAGGCGCAGCTCATCGGTACCGAGAGCATCGCGCATCTCCAGCGCCAGCGTGACGTGGCCCCGGTGGACCGGATTGAAGCTGCCGCCGAACAGCCCGAGACGTCGCGTCATGGGGAAGAGCATGACCCTCCGGCCTGCCGCTCAAAAGAGGGCGCAGGGCGGCTGGTCGCCGCGGGGGCTCCGTCGCGGTCCCCATGAGGTCCGCCGCGCGTCCAAGGGGCGATGGGCCGACATCGGACGTACTCCTGGCGACTATCGCCGTCGATCACGGCGCTGGCCGGTTTCCTTGTTTCCTGGTCCGTCGTCCTTCGGGCACAGCCGGCCGTGATCGTGAGCGAGCTTGCCGGCCGATCGGGGCCCCGGATCGTGGGGACGGGCGTCCCACTTCCGCCCGGTGCCCTCGCGGCGGGGCGGCGCGTCACCCTCGGAGGCGTGCCGGCCCAGTGGAAGGCGCTCTGCCGCCATGGCGACGGAAGTCCCGCCTGGGTACATGTGAGGGCCCCGCTCGAAATCCGTCCGTTCGAGACGCGGACGCTCCTTCTCCGCGAGGAGAGCCCTTCTGCCGCGCGGGAGCCCCTCGGCTCTGCCGCGAACGCCGGCCCTGGCCTTCCCGCTCCGGTATCCGCGGCGGAGGGGCCCGACGGCGTGTGGATTTCGGGCGGCGGTTTCAGCCTCCACTGCCCGCGAAGGGGAGGCGTCCTGGCGGCGGACGTACGATCGGCCGACGGGCCGGGGCGGCCGTGGTCCCTTCTTCTCGGCGGCGCCGGCCCCGCGGAGCTCGTGTCTCTCGACGTGGACGAACGGGGGCCCTGGTTCGCCGCGGTCCGCTCGGAGCACCTCGTCGCCACGGCCGCCGACGGGCCGGTGCTCCGGCTCGCCGCACGGATCTCGGTCGAGGCCGGCAGCGCCGCCGTGATCCTCTCGATGCAGGCGTTCTCCGACGATTTCGACGGCGCGCTCCCCCCCCTCGAGGTCGTGATTCCCGAAGGGCGGACTGCGACGGTCGTTCGCGCGGCCGGAGGCCCGTTCCTCCGCGAGAGAGCGGAGAGTCTCGCCATCGTCCAGCCCCGGCCCTCGGAGGCGTGGCTCGAAGTCGACGGAAGGTCGGCCCGCGCGATCCGACCTCCGGAGACCGGCGGGAGGTTCCGGATCGAGGGGCCGGATTTCCGGATGACCGTCCGCATTCCGGACTTCGCCCTGCGGGCTCCGCGGAGCCTCCTCGTGGACGGAGCGGGTCTCCGCCTCCGATTCCTCGACGAGGGCTTTCCGTGGCGGGCCGGGACGGCTCACCGCGTCGACGTCGTCCTGTCCGTCGGCGGGGATGACGACGCGGGCGGAGTGCCTCGTCTCGAGGGGTGGGATGTTCTCGCGAGGCCGTCCCCGGCAACGCTCGTGGCCGCCGGATTCCTGCGGCTTCCGCGACCGCCGTTCGGCGGCGGGCGTTTCGAGGGGCTCGAGGAGCTCGTCGTCGAGGAGGCCCGCCGCCTTCCCGAAGAGCGGACCCGGTTCGGCGTCACGGGTGCGGCGGACCATGGCGACTGGCTCCTCACGTGGAACGACTTCGGCAACCTCGAGTACGACACGATCCTCGGCTTCCTCGCCCGCGCCCTCTTCCACGGCGAAGCGTGGGCCTTCCGCGAGGCGTGGGACATGGCCGTCCATCTCCTCGACCGGGACATCGACCGGGCGCGGACAGGGCTTCCTCTGCGGCACGGACCCTGGCACCGCGGCGGCGGCGTCGAGGTGGGGCATGTCTGGGTGGAGGGGCTCCTGCACCTCTACCACGTGACAGCAGACCCGTTCCTGCTCGCAGGGATCGAGGAGATCCGGCGGGGGCTCCTCGGAGCCCTGGCGCGCGACGAGCTTCCGAATCCGCGCAGCGTCGGATGGGGTCTTCGCGCCCTGTCGGCGCTCTTCCGGCACTTCCGGTCGAGGGGCGAGAGGGCCGCGCTCGCCGACCTCGTGGCAGGGGTCCGGAAGTCCCGCCTTCCCGGCGGGCATCTCTGTCCCGATCCCGCGCCGCCCGGCGAGCGCTCCTGCGCCGTGACGCCCTGGGTCACGGCCGGGATCGTGATCGACGGGCTCGACGCGGCTCGCGTCGTCCTGGACGACGGGCGTATCCGATCCCTCATGGCGGAGGCGGCCGCCGTCCACCAAGCCCGTGAGATTGTTGGTGCCGG
>CAYQRN010000073.1:0-19251 GCA_964419995.1 uncultured Planctomycetia bacterium | reverse complement strand
CCTCTTCGCGGAAGATCCGGCATGGCGACTGAGAATGGCGAGACGGTCCGCGATCGCGGCCGCCTGAGCATCCTCTCCTGCAACTCCGGCATGGAGTTCGCGCGACGGGTCGTCACGCACCTCGAGGGCCTCATGGCGAAGCAGGGCCGCGAGAACCACCACGTCCTCAAGAACACGCAGGAGATCTGGTTCCCGAACCGCGAGGTCAAGACCGTCATCGAGGAGAACATCCGCGGCGACGACGTCTACGTCATCCAGTGCGTGGACGACCCCCTCTCGACCCGTTCGGTCAACGACAATCTCATGGCCCTGGCCACGGCCGTCGGCGCCGCCTACCAGTCGGACGCCGACTGCATCACCGCCGTCATCCCGCAGTACCCCTATTCGCGCCAGGAGAGGAAGAAGGCCCGCGAGACCATCACGGCCCGCCTCGTGGCCCACATCCTCGAAGATGCCGGCGCCGACCGCGTCATCACGCTCGACATCCACTCCGAGGCCATCGAGGGGTTCTTCCACCGGACGAAGCTCGAGGACCTCCACGCGTCCAAGTTCATCATCGACGAGTTCATCCGCATCTCTTCCGCCGAGGACCTCGTCATCGTCGCTCCGGACGTGGGCGGCGCCGACATGGCGCGCTACTACAGCCAGAAGCTCCGCTGCCCCTTCGCCGTCGTCGACAAGTCCCGCGATTACAGCAAGGTCAGCGTCATCGAAAGCATGCGGCTCGTCGGCGACGTCCGCGGGAAACGCGTCCTCCTGCCCGACGACCTCATCGCCACGGGCGGGACCATCGTGAACGCCTGCCGCCTCCTCAAGGGCGAAGGCGCCCGCGAGATCACCGTCGCCTGCTCGCTCCCCTTCTTCAACGGCGCCGCCGTCTCCCTCCTCGACTCGGGACACCGCGAGGGCCTCTTCGACTGCATCATCGGCACGGACGCGGTCTTCCGCGGCGCCCAGTTCGCGAAGGAGCACCGCTGGTACCGGGAGGTCTCCGTGGCCCCGCTCTTCGCCCAGGTCATCCTCAACATCAACGAACGGCGTTCTGTAAGCACCCTTCTACGCTGATCTTACGCATCGCGATCCGGATCGGCCCCTCAGGTTTCCCTCACGCATCGGCGGCACCCGGGCGAAGCCCTTGCCGCCGCCGGAAGCTCCGGATTCACTCGAAAGGCAGGCTGGCCGGGCGTAGATTGTTCCGGGGCGGAACGTCGCGCGGCCAGCGCGCAATCGCGCCCCGTGCGCAGAGTTCAGGAAGCCCCGGAAACGACCCATGAAGCGACTCCTCGCGCTCCTCCTCCCCGCCGCGATCCTCGTCCTCCTCGCCGGAGAGGGCCGGGCCGACATCGTCCATCTGAAGAGCGGCAAGACCATCGAGGGCGAGATCATCGAAGACACGCCCGAGTTCGTCCGGATCCGCGACAAGGAAGGGCGCGTCATCAAGGTCAATCGATCCGAGATCGAGTTCATCGAGGAGTCCGCGGGACCGAAGGACGAGCTCGCGAAGAAGCTCGCCGAGATCGACCCCACCAACGCCGACAGCCTCGTCGAGGTGGCGAAGTGGGCGGCCGGGAACGGGCTCCGGAAGGAGGCGAGGGACCTCTACCGCCAGGCCGTGGACCTGAACCCAGACCAGGAGGAGGCACGGAAGGCCCTCGGACACGTCAAGGCCGGCGACCAATGGTTCGAGAGCGCCGCGAAGGCCGCGGAGTACCGGAAGACGGCGCTGGCCGACGAGATGAAGGCCAAGGGCTACCTCGCCTGGAAGGGCGGCTTCATCCGGAAGGAGGATCTCGCCCTCGCGCAGAAGACGCCGTCCGACTTCCAGAAGGACGCGGAAGGCGTCTGGAAGCACAAGGACGCGATCATGAAGGAGAAGGGCTACACCCTCGTGAACGGCAAGTGGGTGAAGGCCGGCACCGCCGACGACCAGAAGGAGATGGCCACCTTCAAGAGCAAGTACGGCGACGACATCTGGGCCTCGACGTCGGAGCACTTCAGCCTCTACTTCCAGCTCCCGCCGGATCAGGTCGGGCCGCATTCGGAACTCGCCGAGAAGGTCTATGCCTGGTTCCTTAACGAGATGGGGATCCCCGATGGCCAGAAGATCTGGCCCCGGCGCGCCCACCTCTGGGCGCTCAAGAACAGCCAGACCTTCCAGAGCTGGCTCACGGACTATCAGAACCGCTACGGAATGAACGACGACGACGTCAAGTTCTTCCGCGACAGCAAGGGGAACTTCCTCACGGCACTCCTCGGCGTCACCAATCTCGAGGGCTTCAAGGATCGCCTCGCCAACGCCGTCGCCCACGACGTGTCCCACTTCCTCGTCCGATCGTTCGTTCAGGGCGTGAAGGGCACGCCGGCCTGGCTCGTCGAGGGATTCGGAAACTACACGGAGCAGATCCACTGCCAGGAAGGCGTCGTGAGCTGCTCGACGAAGTCCAAGTACGACGCCGACGGTTCCATCGCCAAGAAGGACTTCACGACGAAGGACGGCAAGGACATCAACCGCGCCAACGTCAAGGACGACGAGGCGCCCCGCTTCGAGGATCTCATGAAGCTCGGCCTCAACGAGCTCAACCGGGCGGCCCTCGCGAAGTCGTGGAGCCTCGTCGAGTGGCTCATGGCGAAGCACAAGGACAAGTTCACGGCATGGCTCCGCGCGATGAACCGGATGGACCAGGACAAGGCGCTCATGGAGGCCTTCGGCTGGACGCCGGGTCAACTCGACAGCGAGTGGGAGGCCTACGTCAAGAAGAACTACTGACCGGCGCGCCGCCCCGCCGCCGACCGCGGAGCCGTCAGCGGGGCCAGACGTCCACGCGCCGCCCGAGGAGCAGCACGGCGTTCATGAAGAGCCGCGTGAGCCCGTGCCAGGCGCAGCGGAAGTTGGGGTCGTCGGCGAAGAGCACGACGGTCCCCTCTCCCTGGTGCTCCACGCTCACGTAGGAGCGCCCCACGAGCCGCTTCGCGAGGGGCTCGGGCACGTAGCCCGACACGGCTCCCGGATCCTTGAAAAGCCCCACGTGGATCCCGCCGGCGGCGGGATCGAACGAGCGTCCGGATTCGAAGAAGACCGGCAGGTCGGAGGCGTAGCCGAACGACAGCGGATGTGCCGGATCGAGCTCCACCTTCACGATGGCGCCCGGGCTGTGGTTGCGGCGGGCCTCCTCCTCTCGGTCCTCGATCCACTTGGCGCGCGGCCTCGACTCGGGGCCTTCGTCGCCGCCGGGGCCCTTCGCGCTGATGGACGTGAAGCCCCCCTGCTCCGCCGTGAAGGGAAGTGACGCGCCGCCGAGCGCGATGAGGGCGCCTCCCTGCCGCACCCACTGGGCCACGGCGTCGCGAGCCTCCTTCGTGAGCCGGAGGCGCCCGTCGGGAACCACCAGAGCGCTGAAGCGGAGGAGGTTCGTGGCTTCGAGGGCGCCGGGCTCGATGACGGTGAAGGGCACGCCGTAGAGGCGCTCGAGAAGGAAGAAGACGGCCCCGCAGGAGGACGGGGAGATTCCCTCCCCCGCCACGACCGCCACGCGCGGCGCGAAGATGTGTTGCAGGCTCGAGGAGCCGAGGTCGACGCCCTTCTCCGAGAGCCCCGTCGTGACGGCCGCCATCTCGATGCCCGCCGCCTCCGCGATCCTCCGGAGACGCGCGCGCAGGTCCGGGGCGTTGTCGCGGGCCGGGATCACGAGGGTGCCGCGGTCGTAGGACACGCCGTGCAGCGTGAAGGGCTTGTGGGTCGAACGGACACGGATGCCCTCCGCGAGCATGGCGGGCAGCCCCCGGAGGGCGCCGGCCGTGTTCCAACGGACGACCCAGGCGTAGGCTTCGCGGTCGTCGAATCGCCCGTGCACGGCCGGCGGCTCGGTGAGCAGGACCGAGGGGGCGCGGGACGGCTGGCCGGAAATCCAGGCCTCCACGCCATAGGCCAGGGGCAGCGACCACGCCGACACGTCGTAGAAGTAGAGCTCCCGGATCTCGGTCGAGGGCTCGAGGAGAGTCTTGGCGAGGCGCTTGGCGGGCTGGGCGAGGGACACGATGTACGTCCCCGCGGGGAAGGCCCGCGCATCCTCCGTCCGGCCGAGAACGGACCGCACGTCCCGGACTTCGAAGGCCTCCGCGGCCCGGTGGACCTCGATCCCCTGCCGGATGAGGAGGCCGGCAAGCTCGGCGGCCCGATGGGGGTCGTCGCCGGGAGGCAGCAGGAACTCGCGGATGAGCCCGCCCCTCCCCTCCTCCACGGCCGTCCGCCGGAATTCATGGAAGTCGGCCAGCAGGGCAGCCCGGTGCGCCACGGCCGTGTCGAGCGTCGCCCGCGCCGCGACGACGTGGTGGCCCACCCGGTCGGCCAGAGTGAGCCGGGTTCCGTCCCGCCTGTCGAGGACGAGACCGGCCCGCCCGTGGCCCGCCTGCTCGTAGGTCATGCCCACGGCGCCGCGAAGCGACGGCCAGGAGTCGCCGTAGCCCGGGTAGAAGAGGTCGAAGTCCTCGGCCGTGTAGTAGTCCCACCCCCTCGCATCGAAGGCCCGCGCGTTGCCCTCGCCGAAGACCCTGCCCCACCGGAGGATCGACGGCGGGAGGTTGGCGTTCACCGGCTTCTCCGCCGGGAAGAAGAAGTAGCTCGACGCGGCGCTCATCTCGTGGAAGTCCACGTGGACGTGGGGCTCGATGTCGATCCAGCGCGCCACGCGGGCGCGGCTCTCGTCCTGGGTCAGGAAGGCCCAGTCCCGGTTCAGATCGAAGAGGTAGTGGTTGACCCGGCCGCCGGGCCAGGGCTGATGGTGCTCCCGCGCCGAGGGATCGGGATCGCCCTGCCGGCCCACGACGGAGTTGAACCAGTTCACGTAGCGATCCCGCCCGTCGGGATTGAGACAGGGGTCGAGGATGACGATGGCCGAGCGCAGGATGCCGAGGATCCCCGCGTCGTTTCCGGCCGCGAGATCCTCGAGCAGGACCATGGCGGCCTCGCTCGACGACGGTTCGTCGCCATGGACGTTGAAGGAGAGCCAGACCACGACCGGGAGACCCGGTATCAGAACGGCCGGGTCCTCCCCCGGCCCGAGCCTCCGGGGATCGGCGAGCCGGGCAAGACCCGCACGGACCTTCCCGAGATCGGCCCGGAGCGCGGGGTCCATGACGGTGACGAGGATGAGAGGTCGGCCCTCCGGCGTCGTGCCGTAGGTGTCGATGGAGATCCGGTCGGATCCGGCGGCGAGGGCCCGCGCAAAGGCCTCGACCCGGTGGTGCGGGGTGAAGCCCTCGCCGGGCGCGTAGCCGTGGAAGGCCCGGAAGGAGGGCGGGACCGGGGCCGACTCGGGCCGAGACTGGCCCATCGCGGGTCGGGTGGCGAGGAGAGCGACGAGAAGGAGCGGAACGCGGCGGAGGATGGGGTTCATGGTGTCAGTCGCTCCCGGTGCGCCGGCGCGCCCAGTAGATGCCGAGGAACAGGACGAGGAGGCAGCCGAAGGCCAGCAGGGCCATGCGAAGGTGGCGCTCCGACGATCGCGGCTTCCGGCCGCTCTCGTGAAGCCGGTCGGACTGGCGAATGATGTACGAATCATCGGGCGGCGGAATCGGCGCCGGGCCGCCGTCGAGGACCTCCCGGACATCCTCTCCTGAGGCCGCGGGGGGGAGAACGGGCGGCCCGCCCCGCGCGGGCTGGAACAGCGGCGGAACGACCCGCGGCGTCACGGCGGACGACGCCGCCCCCGGAACCGTCTCCTGGCCGCGGACCTCGAGGGCCGCGAGGAGGAGGACGGCGGCCGGGGCCACGGCAAGCGGCGCGAGCGCCGGGCGGCGGCACCGCGCCCCGCCGGCCCGGGCGGCGCGCGGACGTCGGGTTCGGAAACGCATCACCGCATCCTATCGGCTCTCGGCAGCCCCGGACGTCGCCTCTTCCCCAGCCTCGATCCTCTTCCTCAGGGCTTCGATGGCGGCGATGGCCGGCGCGATGTGCGTCGCCGCGCCCGGGTCGCGGTGCGCCAGGCTCACCAGGTGCCGGTACCAGACCAGGGCCTCCCGCGTCCGGCCCAGCCGATCGAGGCAGACCGCCTTCAGGTGGATCGCACGGGCGCCGGGAGCCGCTGCGAGAAGAGGGTCGAGGGATGCGAGGACCGGCTCGAGCTCGGCCGGCGACGAGGCCCGCCGCAGGGCGTCCTCCGCGAGGGCGATGGCCGGCTCGACCGCTCCGGGATCCACGTCGAGGACCCGCCGCCAGGCCCCGAGCGTCTCGGCCGAGGCCGGCCCGAGGGATGCCTCGAGCACGCGGGCCTCCCGGATACGGGCGGCGCGGTCGCCGGAGGCGAGATCGAGAGCCCGCCGCGCGTGCAGGAGGGCGGCCCGGTGGTCGCCGCCGAGCGATGCGATTTCGGAGAGCACGAGGTGGGCCTCGTGGAGATCGGGTCGCACGGCCAGGGCCTGACGGCACTCCGCCGCCGCCGCGCGGGGTTCTCCGCGCTCGACCAGGATCGCCGCCAGGGCCACGCGCGGCTCGGGGTCGTCGGGATTCAGACGGACGGCGCGGTTCAGTTTCGTGAAGGCCTCGTCGGGCCGACCCTCGCGGCGGAGCAGCAGGCCGAGACCGATGAGGCCCTTCGTGAGATCGGGGTGGAGACCGAGAAGGCGGTCGTAGGCAGCCTCCGCTTCGGGAAGCCGGTCGAGCGCCGCGAGGATGGTGGCCTGCAGGAGGGGATGCCGGAAGGCCCTCGGATCGAGGGCCGCCGCCCGGTCGGCCCGCCGGAGGGCCTCGGTCCGCGCAGCGACGCTTCGTGACGGGTCATCGCTGAAGAGGAGCCCGGCGCCGTAGAAGGCCCGCATGCCGGCGGCGTGTTCCCGCGATGCGGCGATGCGCGAACCCCCGTCGAGAGCGACGGCGAGGGCGAGGGCCGAAAGACCCGCGAGAGCGAGGGGTCTCCCGGGGCCGCGGCCCGGGACCGGCGAAGCGACCGTGAAGCCGGGCGCGAGAACCCGGAGCGTCCCGGCCGCGGTCCAGAACGCGAAGGATGGCGCCGCCTGCTGGAACGGGAAGTCCGCCAGGGATTCCACGGCCATGGCCGCGACCGCGGACGCACAGAAGAGCATTCCCGGACCGGCGCTCCCCGCCCGGGCGAGCCTCAGGACCGGCGCCAGCGCGAGGAGCACCGCGATGAGGAGGAGCGCCGCCCCGGGGATTCCCGTCTCCGCCGCCGTCTGGAGCAAATCGTTGTGGGTCCGCTCGGGCTGGCGGCTCTGGGTGAGCCGCCCCGGGACATGGATCCTCTCGGCCCGCGCGTACTCGGGGTAGGCCGCGTGGAATCCCCCCGCGCCCACGCCGAGGACGGGGTGGTCACGGATGATGGCCGCCGTGTTGGCGAAGAGATCCAGCCGTTCGCGGACCGTCGTGCTTCGCGGATCGAGGACCTGGCGGAGCCTCTCGGAGAGCCGCTGATCCCCGAGTTCCCCCCGCCCTTTCACGACGACGACGAGGTCGAGGATCGCGAAGGAGCCGGCGAGGACGAAGGGAGCGGCGGCTATGAGAAGGGCGCGACGCCGGCGGCGGCCGGCGGGAGCCATGGCGAGCCACCCGGCTCCGAGCAACGCTGCACCCGCCAGGGCGCCGGCCCAGGCGGCCCGGGTCCCCGACAGGACGATGAAGAAGACCATGGCCAGCGTGCCCGGAAGGACGAGGAGGGTTCGGGTCCTCGAACCCGCCACGGCCGCGAGTCCAAGGGGCAGAGTCACGAGAACGAACTGGGCCGCCGCGTTCACATGCCCGAAGAACGACCCGGGACGGTCCGTCTGCGGCAGGGCCAGGAGACCTTCCGAGAGGATCGGAAGGGAAACCCCGCGGGTCTCGAGCCACTGGAGGATCCCGAGAGAAGCGGCCGCGAGGCCGGCAATGTGGAATGCGAGAAGGAGGCCCCGGACGTTCCGGTGCCCCCCGATCAGGGACGGCAGGAGGAACGCCGCCGCCCATAGAACATAAATGACTGACTTCTTGGCACTTATGATCCAATTCCACGAGAAGGCGGAGCTGATGAGGGCCCACGCTGCAAGCGCACCGAGAATGGCGGCCGCTGGAACCATGCCCGAGCGCTCCGGCCGCCGCAGGAGGAGCGTCAGAACGGTCAGCAGAGCGACCGCGGTCTCGAGGGCCGCAGCCTTTGGAAGGTCGAACGTATCCGACGCCGCGCGGTGGAAGGCGAGGGCGCCGGCGGCCAGGATCGCCCCCGCTGCCAGACCGTACCATCCGCCCGCGACCCTCTCCCACCGCGGGCGAAGGGGCGCCGCATCGTCTCCGTTCCATTCCATCAACGTCGTTCCACGGGCCGATCCCTGCCCCCCCGCGCCTCATGCGGCGGAAACCCGGAGTCCGATACTCTGACACGGCATGCCAGCCGAGGAAGACGGGTCCAAGGGAACCCCGGCGTTCCGGCAACTTTTTCGGTCAAGCCTTGACCGAACCGCCGGAGTCGCCACATAATCCGCTAGGACAACACTTTCTAGCTCGCGCCGCGGCTTAGCAAGTCTTGGAAAGGGAACGGGAGGAGTATCACATGCTTCATAGACCGAGGGGGATGCGTGTTGTCCCCTCTCTCCTGCTCATCGCGCTCTCCGTCTCGCAGCTCTCCTGCGGGGGAGGTGGTGGCGGAGGCGGAGACGGGGGGGGATTCGAACTGGCGGCGATCGATGCCGCTGACGTGGTCCTCGCGGCGGGCGGCGGCGCTCCCGCTGTCGTGAAGCTGACGTTCACGATCACGGGTACTCCGAATACCCAGGCCCAGTTCCTCGTCCAGTACGCGCTGCAGGCGTCGCCGGACTTCACACCGGGTGCCGTCACCGCCACGGAGGCGCCGGCCGACGTCGTCGCGGCGCTCGGCGACAGCGACGCGAACCCCGGCACGACCGAGACAATCGGGCCGAACGGCACGGTGGACTGCGTCTTCTTCTGGTGGTTCGGCGCCGATTTCGGCTTCGCCTGCCCCGGCGATGACGTCCTCCTCGACATCACGCCCTACGACAACGGCAACCCGGCGGCGCCCAACGGCGAGAACGACACGACCCTGGTCACCGAAGCTCAGCTTGCCTGCGTGGCGCCCAATCCGCCCTTCCCGGTGAGCGGTGATCCCATCGGCGCCGGCAACGGCCGCGCCGGCATGACGGGCCACCTCGTCAGCCCGCCACCCCCGGGTTCGGGCCTCTCCGACGCCGACGTCGTCATCATCGGCGGCTACAACGGCTCGGCCCCCTACCCCTTCGAGACCGCCGACCTATTCGAGTTCGACTTCGGCGCCGTCACGCACTCGAACAACATCTCGCTCTCCTCGGTCGCGCGGCGCTTCCACGCCTCCGAGTTCTTCATCGCCGGAGACGGGAGCATCAAGATCCTCGTCACGGGCGGCGACACCGACGTCGTGAATCCGGTGCCCGGCGCCGGCGCGGTGACGGACGAGGCCGAGATCTACTGTTTCACGGCGTCCGCGCCGTTCTTCCGCGTGGTCGCCGGCGGCATGCTCGTCGCGCGAAAGTTCCACGCCGCGTGCTGGCTCGCCGACAACCGCATCCTCGTCACTGGCGGCACGGCGGGCCTCGCCCCTGATTCCGCCCCGGCCGACCCGGCGGCGGAGACGGCCGAGATCTTCGACCCCGCGAGCGAGTCCTTCAGCGCCGTCGGGAACCTCAACTTCCCGCGGTTCCGCCACACGGCGACGCTGCTGCCCGACGGCCGAGTCCTCATCGCCGGCGGTTACGACCCGCTCGCGGCCACGCCGGCGCCGCTCCCGGCCGAGATCTACGACCCGCTCACCATGACCTTCACGCCGGTGGCGGGCTCCTCCGTGGACAGGATCAACCACACCGCCACGCGACTCCTCGACGGCAACATCATCCTGGTCGGTGGCCGCTCGATCGCCACGAGCAGCGTCCTCGACACGGCCTCGCTGTTCGATTGCGGCGTCCAGTCCTTCACGGGCACCGTGGTCGTCCCCTCCCTCGGCACGGCCCGCGAGTTCCACACCGCCACACGCATCGGCACGGGCCAGGTCCTCGTGGCCGGCGGCTTCGGCTCGGCGGCATCGGCGCTCTCGAGCGCCGAAGTGCTGTCCTTCACGCCCACGCTGGGATTCAACGCGGTCTCGCCGCTGGGCACCGGCCGGGCGGAGCACGTGGCCGTGCCCACGAACCCGGGCCCGGTCGTTCTCATGGGCGGCAAGTCGGGCAGCGCGGCCTCGCCGCTCTTCCTCGATTCGGTGGAGTTCTACCCTCTCACGAACACGCCGCCGGACGTCCAGTTCTTCACGCCGACCTACGCATCGACATCCGCCATCCCCATCAGCTTCACGCTGGCGGATGCCCAGGGTGACGCCGCGTTCGTGGTCGTGCAGTGGTCCGCGAACTTCGGCGCGACGTGGAACATCGCCACCCTGGCCGACCCGTGCAACAGCACGACGGACCTCGGTCCGGGCACTCACATCGTGACCTGGAACGCCGCCGCGGACGGCGCCACGGGAACCGTGGTCGTGCGGATCCTGCCCTTCGGCGCGGTTCTCGGTTCGTCGGCGGTCCGGCAGCTCGTCCTGCCCTGACGAACCCGTGACCCGCGGCGCCGGCTTCCGCCGGCGCCGCGGCCCCTCTCCTTCCTCAGGGTCTCCTGAGGGCCGCCGACAGCGATGCCAGGGCTAGTCCGATCTCCAACGGCCGTGTCGTCCGCCCGAGGCTGAACCGGACCGCACCCAGTCCGAGTTCTAGGGGGACACCCATGGCCGTGAGGGTCTCCGAGAGCCTCGTGGACCGGTCGTGGCAGGCTGCGCCCGTGGAGGCGCAGACGCCGGGCATCCGCGCCAGGAGATCCGGGGCGCGCCGGCCACGGAACGCCACGCAGACCGTATTCGGAAGGCGCTCCGAGGGATGACCGAGCACGACGGCGGCGGGGTCGAGGCCGAGGGCCTCCGCCTCGAGCCGGTCCCTGAGGCTCCGGATGGCTTCGCGCTCCTCGAGCGTCATGGTTCCGGCGATCGCGGCCGCGCGTCCGAGCCCTGCGATGAGGGCCACGTTCTCGGTGCCGGGTCTGAGCCCGGATTCCTGCGGCCCGCCGTGGAGCACCGGGCGGAGCGCCGTACCCCTCCGCACGAAGAGGGCCCCCACACCCTTCGGCGCCTGGAACTTGTGTCCCGCGAGCGTGAGGAAATCGACGCCGAGGTCGTTCGCGTCCACGGGGATCTTCCCGGCCGCCTGGGCGGCGTCCGTGTGCACGCGGACGCCCCGGGCCCGGGCGGCCGCCGCGATCTCGCGCACGGGCTCGAGGGTCCCGACCTCGTTGTTCGCGAGCATGACCGACACGAGGACCGTGTCCGGCCTTACGGCCGCGAGGATCGCGGCCGGGTCGACGCGCCCCGTACCGTCCACGCCCACGCGCTCCGCCCGGTGACCGAGAGCCTCGAGGGCTCGCACGGTCTCCCGCACCGAAGGATGCTCGACGGCGGTCGTGACGATGTGCGCCGACCGGCGGCCCGAGGCGAGGACCGTCCCGGTGATGGCGAGGTTGTTGGCCTCCGTGGCGCCGCCCGTGAAGACGATCTCATCGGGTTCGGCGCGGAGGAACGCCGCCACTTCCGCCCGCGCCACGTCGATGGCGCGCCGGGCCTCGGCGCCACGGACGTGGGCGGCACCCGGATGTCCGCACAGCTCCGTCAGGAACGGCATCATCGCCGCGAGGACATCGGGATGCACGGGGGTCGAGGCGTTGTGGTCGAGGTAGACGGGATTCAAGGTCACTCCCCGCCCGGGTGGATCCTCGACACGTCGGCGATGCGGCCGGGCAGGGCTCCGATGGCCGAGAGGAGGCGGATGCGGTTCGTCCGGAGCGCCGGATCGTCCGCCATGACGAGGACGGAGTCGAAGAACGCGTCGAGGGCCGGGCGGACGTCCACTGCAGCCTTCAGAGCCGCCGCATAGTCGCCGCGGGCGACATGGGCCTCCACGGCGTTCCGCGCGGATTCCCACGCGGCGTAGAGGCGGCGCTCGCCCTCCTCCCGCAGGAGCGCCGCGTCGGGAAGCCCCGCGGCCACGTCCTTCGCCTGCTTGACGACGATGTTGACGGCCCGCCGGAACACGGCGGCCACGGGTTCCATGTCGGGATGGCCCGCCAGGGCCGCGACGGCGTCGAGGCGACGTTCCGTCTCCGCGATGTCGTCGAATCCCGCCGCGAGGACGGCCTCGACGACGTCGGCCCGCCGGGTCTCGGCGAAGAGCGCCCGGAGACGCCCGCGGAAGAACTCGAGGAGGGCCTCGCGCACGGATGCCGCATCCCGGCCGCCCTTCGCCGAGGCGAGAACGGGCGCGAGGCGTGCCAGCGCCAGATCGATGACCTGCGGGAGAGCGACACGCAGGTTCCGGTCGCGCAGGATATGGATGACGCCGAGACAGGCACGGCGGAGCCCGAAGGGATCCTTGTCGCCGCTCGGCGGGCGGCCGATCCCGAAGAGGCCCGCGAGGGTGTCCATCCGGTCCGCGATCCCGAGGATCGCTCCGGCGTCACCCGACGGCAGGGCATCGTCGGCGCCCCGCGGCGCCCAGTGCTCGAAGATGGCCTTCGCCACCTCCGGCGGCTCGCCGGACGCCAGGGCGTACTCCCGGCCCATGACGCCCTGGAGTTCGGGGAACTCCCCGACCATCCCGGTGACGAGATCCGCCTTGCAGAGGAACGCGGCGCGGTCGAGGACGGCCGTGATGCCGGCGCGGTCCGCGAGAACCGCGATGTCGAGGGCGAGGCTCCGCACGCGAGTCGCCTTGGCGCCGACGGAGCCGAGCTCGGCCTGGAACACGATGCGGTCGAGCATGGGCACCCGATCGGCGAGGGGAGTCCGCCGGTCCTCGTCGAAGAAGTACCGCGCGTCCGCGAGGCGGGCCCGGAGGACGCGTTCGTAGCCGCGGACCGAGACCGCAGGATCGCGGACGGGCGTCCCCGACACAGCGATGAAACGCGGCAGCAGCCGGCCGTCCTTCCCGGAGAGGGCGAAGTACCGCTGGTGGCTCCGCATTTCCTGGATGAGGACTTCGCGGGGGAGGTCGAGGTGGCTCGGATCGAAGCTCCCCGTCACGGCAACGGGCCACTCGACGAGGTTCGCGACCTCGTCGAGGAGGGAGGGATCGCTGACGACCGTCGCGCCGAGGGAGGCCGCGATGGCCGCGGTCTCCTCCTCGATGCGGCGCCGCCGCGCCTCGGCCGAGGTCAGGACATGACGGTCCGCCAGGGCTCGGGCATGATCCGCGGAGGTCGTGAGTTCCACGTCTCCGGGATGGAGGAAGCGATGCCCCCGCGTCGCCCGTCCGGAACGGACATCCCCGAAGACGAGAGGCACGACTTCCGCGCCGTGGAGCGCCACGATCCACCGGACCGGGCGGGCGAAACTCTGCTCGACGTCGCCCCACCGCATGGCCTTCCGGAAGGCGATGCCGTGGACCGCAGCGTGGAGCGCCGGCGCGAGGATCTCGGCCGCTGCGACGCCCGGACGGGTCACGCGCGCCGCCAGGTACTCGCCCTTCGCCGTCGTCCGGCGGTCGAGACCGGAGACGGAAAGCCCGAGTCCCTCGGCGAAGCGCAGCGCCGCTTTCGTGGGTTCGCCCCGCGCATCGAAGGCCACGGTGACTGGCGGACCAACACAGTCCTCCACCCGGTCCGCCGTCCGATCGGCCACGTCCCGGAGGCACACGCCGAGGCGGCGGGGAGTACCAAAGGTCTCCACGGCGCCGTGGGAGAGGCTGGCCGCGTCCAGCGCCGCGAGGAGCTTCTGCCCGAGATCCCGGACGGCGCCGGCGATGAAGGACGCCGGCAGCTCCTCCGTCCCGATCTCGAGGAGGAGATCAGCGGCCACGGCCGGAGTCCTCCCTGTTCGCCGCGGCGCGATCCGCCCAGAAGGTCGACGCCGGCCGTCCCTCGAGGATCGGCGGGTGCTCGCCCACCTTCCACTCCGTCCGCAGGAGCGGATAGCCCAGCGCCTCGCGCGTCCGCACGAAGGCCTCGGCGCAGAGGCGCGCCACGTCCCGCACCCGCTTGATGAACCCCGCCCGCTCCGTCACGGAGAGGGACCCGCGCGCGTCGAGGAGGTTGAACGTGTGGGAGCAGCGCAGCGCCTGGTCATAGGCCGGCAGCGGAAGGTCGAGGCCGACGAGACGCCGGCATTCGGATTCGCAGGCCGCGAACTCCCGGAAGAACATGTCCGGATCGGACTCCCGCAGGGCATGGCGGCTCATCTCCACCTCGTTCCGGTGGAAGACCTCCCGGTAGGTGACGCCCCGCGTCCACTCCACGTCGAAGACGTTCTCGACGTTCTGCAGGTACATGCAGATCCGTTCGAGCCCGTAGGTGAGCTCGGCCGACACGGGGCGGCACTCGAAGCCGCCGCACTGCTGGAAGTAGGTGAACTGGGTGACCTCCATCCCGTCGCACCAGACCTCCCAGCCAAGCCCCCAGGCCCCGAGGGTCGGAGACTCCCAGTCATCCTCGACGAAGCGGATGTCGTGCTCGCGCGGATCGATGCCGAAGGCCTCGAGGGACTCGAGATAGAGCTCCTGGGTGTTCCGGGGCGCGGGCTTCAGGAGGACCTGGAACTGGTGGTGCTGGAAGAGCCGGTTCGGGTTCTCGCCGAAACGCCCGTCCGCGGGTCGCCGCGAGGGCTGGACGTAGGCGACGTTCCAGGGCTCCGGTCCGAGGGCTCTCAGGAACGTGGCGGGGTGCATCGTGCCGGCCCCGACCTCGAGGTCGTAGGGCTGGACGAGCAGGCAGCCGCGGGCGGCCCAGTACCGCTGGAGGGTGAGGATGAGTTCCTGGAATGTCATGACCGTCGCGCGATCCGGGAGCGGGCGCGCGAGGATACGGCCGGCGGAGACCGGTCTCAAGCGCCGCCGCGCGCGCCGTCAGGGGCGCCGCAGGGCTGCGCGGGCGCCGGCCGCCTCCACGAGTGCGCGGAACAGGGCCAGGTTGAAGTCGGCGTTGCCGTGCAGGATCTCGGGGTGCCACTGGACGGCAAGGACGAAGCTGTGTCCCGTGGATTCGATGGCCTCGACGACGTGATCGGGCGCCATGGCGGCGACGCGCATGCCGGGAGCCACGTCGCGCACGGCCTGGTGGTGGTAGCTGTTCACGCGGACGCGTTCGTCCCTCACGATGCGGTGCAGGAGCGTCCCGGGGAGGACGCGGACCGAGTGCGAAGGCGATTCGTACGTGAAGTCCTGGTAGTGGAGGATTGTCTCGCCCTCCTTCTCGGCCTCGATGTCCTGGAGGAGCGTCCCTCCGGCCACGACGTTGAGGAGCTGGAGGCCGCGACAGATCCCGAGAACCGGGCAGTCGCGCTCGATCGCCCGCGCCGTGAGGAAGGACTCGGACCGGTCCCGGAGAGGATCGACGCGCCCGAGCTTCGGGTGGGGTTCGGCGCCGTAGCAGGACGGATCGACGTCGTGGCCGCCGGAGAGGAGGAGACCGTCGATGAGGTCGAGGAGCGCCGTGAGGGTGTTGCGGTCCTCCGTGAGCGGAAGGATGAGAGGCACGCCGCCCGCGGCCTCGACGGCCTGCGTGTAGGGAACGGCCACGCCGAAGCGGTTGTAGGGACGGCCGTTCTCGGAGTGGAAGATCGTGCGCGACGTGATGCCGATGACCGGTCGTCTCAACTCATCCACCTTCCTGCGCCGCGGGGCGGCGCTCCGCCACGGCCGGCCCTCAGCCCCTGCGGCTCCTCTTGAGATGCCCCGGAGTCGACAGCGCGAGGCGTATGACGCGTCCCGGACCGCGGCCCTCGCAGGTGATGCAGCTCCGGAACGGGACCCGGTGCTCCACGATCTGGCGGCGCATCGTCGTGTAGCGCTTCCCGTTCCACACTTCGCGGAAGCCGTCCTTGAAGACGTTGCCGAGGCTCACGCGCTCGTCCATCTGGAGAGCGCAGCAGGGCGTCATGTCGCCGTCCACCGAGATGTAGACCTGCACCCAGGGGTAGATGCAGTCCGGGCTCCGCTTCTCGGGATTGAAGTCCGGCGCATACCGCGCCTCGTAGAAGGGCAGGAGCGCGAGGATCTCGCCGAGGTTCGTCGGCACACCGAGCTCGGCCGCCCGGGCCGCCGCCGTCTCGAGCGCCTCCCGGTAGGACTCGCGAGTGAGGCCGCCGAGGAGTTCCGACTCGCGCTCTTCGATGCCCACGAGGTTGAGCGGCCGGAAGTTCACCCGGGAAAGACGGAGATCCGCAGCCAGGGCGAGGACGTCCTGCATCTCGCCGATGTTGTCCCGCCCGAGGACGTACTCGAATCCCATGTCGGGCGCCGCTGCGCGGCGCTCGGACTTGAGGGCGTTCACGCGGCGGATCCCCTCGAGGATCGTCCCGTGGAAATCCGCCTTGCGCATGAGGACGTAGGTCCGCGCCGTGGCCGCGTCGATGGAGATCCTGAGGGCGTGAAGACCCGAGTCGAGGATCTTCTCCGCCACGCGGTGCCCCGTCGTGAAGTTCGTCGTGACGATGGCGTGGGCCCCGTGGCTCCGCGCATGGGAGATCATCCGGAAGATATCCGGGCAGAGGAGCGGCTCGCCATCACCGGCGAAGGTGACGCGGGACGGGCGGATCTCGTCGAAGATCCCCTGGAACTGGTCGAAGGAGAGGTTCTTCGGGCGGAAGACGTTCTTCTCGCGGACGCAGAACCCGCACTTGAGATTGCAGACCGTGGTCGGTTCGATCTGGAGGTGGACGGGCTTGTTCCGCGCGATCCCGGGCCGGAGGAGGACGGCGAGGCCCGCTCGGAACATGTTGATCGCGCCGGTCAAACGGTCTCACTCCTCGGTGCGTCGAACCGTCGCGTCGGACGCCGGAAGCTCAGGCGACGGGAGCTTCTCAATGGTACAGCACCCGGGGCTGCATGCAACCGGATCGCGCGATCCGGCGGCGCGCCCGGAAGTCCTTTGTCACGCGACGCCTGCGCCGGGTCGGATGCCGGCGGAGATCGCAGCGCGGCCGGCCAGTCCCGCGTAGATGCTCGCGACCGGCGCCACCGTGGCCGCCCATGTCCGCGTGCGGAGGACGGCCTCTCGGGCGGCGGCGCCCTCGCGCTTCAGTGCGTCGCGGTCCGCCAGCATGGCGGCGAGGGCGCCGGCGAGCTCTCCGTCGTCTCCGGCCCGGAAGAGACGGCCGGCTCCCACGGCTTCGAACAGTTCGCGGATGCCGCCCACGTCGCTCCCGAGCACGGGGCGGGCCATGGCCATGGCTTCGAGGGGCTTCAGCGGCGTGACCAGCTCCGTGAGCCGGCGCGACACGCGCGGATAGACGAGGAGATCCATGACAGAGTACCACCGGTCGATCTCCGCGTGGGGCACGCGGCCCGGCAGAACGAAGCTCTCTCCGACGCCGAGCCCTGCGATGCGATCTCGGAGCCGGGCTTCGTCTTCGCCGCCGCCCACGACGACGAAGCGGACGTCTCGACCCGCTCCACGGAGCGCGGCCGCTGCACCGGCGAGGGCCGGCAGCCCCTCGTAGCGGAAGAAGGACCCGATGAACCCGACGACGGCGCGGCCCTCGAGCCCGAACCTCCGGAGCAGCTCCGGATCGGGGTCCCGCGGCCGGAACGTGGCGGGGTCCACGCCGTTCCCGATGACGGACACGCGATCGGGGTCGATCCCCCGCCCCGTGATGTCGCGCCTCAATCCCTCGCAGATCGCGATGACATGGTTGGCCCGGCGGTACACGGACGTCTCGATGCGCCGGATCTGGCGGTAGACGAAGCCGTTCTCCCGGATCTTCTCCTTGTCGACGGCATCGTCCTCCCAGAAGGCGCGGGTCTGATAGACGACGGGGAGGCCGAGGATGCGGCCGGCGCGGAGGGCGGCGAGGCCGTTCATGAAGGGGGAATGCGCGTGGAGGATGTCCGGCCGTTCGATCCTCGCGACCTCGACGATTCGGCGCGCCAGGGCCGCCGTGAGGACGCGCTCGCGCCAGAACGGGATGCGAAGCTCGATCCGGTGAAGACGCGAGGCGGGAAGCGGCGTCCGGTAGCAGGCGATGCCGTCGTGCTGATCCGGGTCGGGGCCACCGCCCGGGTGGCGCGCCGAGGACACGACGACCGGCGCGATGCCGAGAGACCGCTCCGTCACGCAGAGATAGCGGCTGCGGAAGCTGTAGCCGCTCTGGACGGGAACCGTGTGATCGAGGACGTGGAGGACCTTCACCATGGCTCGGGACGGCGCAACCGCGCCCCCTGACTCCTTTCGGAGGCGGGCGGCGGCGACTTGACCCGCCTCGCGCGGCTCCCGGCCGCCGGAGGTCGTTCATCTCCGGGCGAGCCGGTGAGGTCGCGGGCGATCCGGCGGCGCTCGCCGCGCGCGAAAGCGGCCTCCGGCCCGCCACGCTAACCCGGCGGACGGCCGGAGGGGAGCGACGCGGCCTTGCGCCCCGCCGGCAGGCCGCGTATCCGTCTCCACCATGCGGTGTTCCAAACGCCGACTTCCCGCTCTCCTCCTCACGGCCATCGCCGCCACCGCGGCTTGCGCCGTTGCGCCGGAAGACGCGCCCTGGCCATCCGACCTGCCTCTCGAGGAGGGGCTCGCCCGCCTGGGCCGCGTCCGGGCGATCCACCCCGTGTCGGAGCCCCCGGGCACAGTGGTCCTCATCCGGGACCGCCACGTCCTCGGAGGCACGATCACGAGGGTCCCGGCGGCTCAGCGGGAGATCCACCGCATCCACCGGACCCTCCTCGAGCGCCTCGCCGGCGCAGGATTCGCTCTGGCGGGATGCGAGTATCCCGAAGGCCCCCTCGCGCGGACCGGCGAGGCCGCGCGGCACTTCGAACGGGTCGAGCGGGCCATCGAGGAGGGGGAGCGGCTCGACGCCCTGAGCTTCTACCAGCCCGTCCGCTGGGCGGTCGAACTGGCGGGCCGGATGGAGTTCGTGGGCGTCGAGGATCCCGATCTCTACGGGAAGGACGTCGAGGATCTCGACCGGGTCCTCGAGGCGAGGCGCGGCCTCACGACCTTCGGCCAGCGCGAGACGCCGGAGGCCCGGCGCGAACGACGTCTATCGCTCCGCCGGGACGAGGAGGATGCCCTCCGGCGGATCCGCGCCAACGTGGACGAACGGGGTCGCCGCGCCGCGCGGAATCTCCTCGAAGCCATGGCGGCACGGGGAGTCTCGAAGGCCGTCCTGATCCAGGGCGCCGCCCACATACCCGCGGCGGCGGACGTCCTCGCCGGACAGGGGCTCCGGGTCTTCGTCTTCGAGGCCCCGGCCGCCGCGCTGCGCTGAGCGGGAG
>CAYQRN010000072.1:0-19276 GCA_964419995.1 uncultured Planctomycetia bacterium | reverse complement strand
CGCCACGGGAAGCAGTGCCTCGCTCGCCCTCACGGACGGGGCCGGCTCCCCCCTCGCGGCTCTCGGTCTTCCCACGGGCCCCGTCACCGGATACGCCGTCGGCGCGAACCCCGAGATCAGCGGCACGTTCACCGGAGACACGACGCGGACGCTCACCTTCCGGGCCCTCGGCGACGGCGAGATCGGCGTGACCCCCGGGCTCGCTGTCGGCGTCTACGACGGGAGCGGCGCCCTCCTCGCCACGCTCGACGTGGGAGAGGGCTACGACCCGGGCGACAGTCTCGAGGTCATCGACGGCATCGAGATCACGTTCGGACCGGGGCGCATCTCGGCCACGGGCGGCGACCGCTTCGATCTCGTCGCCGTGGCGGAGCCCGACACGGCCGACCTCCTGCCCGCCTTCGGCCTCAACGCCTTCTTCACGGGATCCACGGCCCGTGACATCGCCGTGGCGGATCGCCTCGTCCGCGATCCCTCGCTCTTCGCGGGAGGCCGCTCGGGCGGGAACAGCGACAACGGGCGGATCCTCGATCTCATGGCGCTCCGCGAGGCGGCCCACGAAACGCTGGACGACGCCACGTTCGAGGAGGCGCAGCAGGCCACGGTGGCCCGCATCGCCAACGAGACGGCCCGCGCCCGCGACGCCATCTCGACCCAGGAGTCCGTCCTCGAAGCCCTGAGGACGCGGCGCGACCGCATCTCCGGCGTCTCCACGGACGAGGAGCTGCTGCTCCTCGAAGAGGCGCAGCGCAACTACCAGGCCGCCGCGCGCTTCATCGACGCGGTGAGCACCGTCTCGCAGATCCTCGTGAACCTCGGGAGCTGATCGCCATGTCCATGCGCGTGACCGAGGGCATGACCTTCCGTCAGGGCTTCGAGGCCGTCCGCCGGGGATCGGCCGAGCTCTTCCTCGCCCAGATCCGCGTCGCCACGGGCCGCCGGATCCTCGACCCATCGGAGGATCCGAGCGGAACGGCCCGCGTCCTCGATCTCGACCGGCAGGCATCGGATCTGAGCCGTCTCTCGCTCAACGCCTCGGAGGTCGTCGACACCGTCGATCTCGCCGCGGAGAAGCTCCAGGACATCCTCGGCATGATCAGCGAGGCGCGGCAGCTCGCCGTGGAGGGTCTGAACGGCACGCTCTCGGCCTCGGACCGGGAGTCCGTGGCATCGAACATCGACTCCCTTCTCCGGTCCATCATCTCCCTCGCCAACTCCCGGGACGGTGGTCGCGCCCTCTTCGCCGGAACGTCGTCCGCGACGGTGCCCTTCCGCGTCACGATGACGGCGTCGGGCAGCGAGCGCGTCGTCTACGAGGGCGATGACGGGGTCATCGAGGCGCCCGTGGCGCCGGGGATCCGCGTCGCCGTCAACGTCCCCGGAAGCGAGATCTTCCTGCCGGCGGGCCGGGAGGCCACGACCTACGAGACGTCGACGGGGGCCCTCCCCGGCCCCGGCGCGGACACGGGCACGGGCTCCGCAGTCTTTCTCCTCGCGCACGACACCACGACCTACGGCAGTCCGACCGGGGCCGGCGGGGCCGATCCCGCCTCCGGTCTCCGCCCGGGCTCCTCATCCTCGGCGGCGGACACCGTGCTCGGCGCGGGCCACACCGTCGCCCTCACGGTGGGAGCGGGCGGCGCGGGGACTCTCGCCCTCGACAACGGCCCTCCGGTGACGTTCACGGGCCTCGAGACGGACCTCGAGGTCGTCTCCGCCGCCGGCGATCGGATCTTCGTGGACGTCACGGGCCTCACCCCCGGCTTCTCGGGCTCCGTGACCCTCGCGGCCACCGGCACGGTTTCCGCCGGCGGCGGCGCCACGAGCGTCCCCATCGCCTTCACGACCGATCAGTTCCTCGTCCATCCGGAGACCGGCGAGGTCACCCGCATGGACACGTCGGGAGTCGCGCGCACGGGGGAGATCCACGTGACGTACGGCGGGACCTTCGACGTCTTCCGCGCCCTCGCGGCGATCCGTGACGGCCTCCGGACGGCCTCGACCGACGAGGATCTGGACCGGATCCGGCCGCGCCTCGACGACCTCGACGGGGCACGGGACCGCATTCTCGAGGTCGCCGGCGAGCTCGGCGCCCGCTCCGCGCGGGCCGAAGCCACGGCGACACGCCTTCTCGACGCCCTCGTCGGCATCGAGGACCGGAGATCGAGGATCGCCGACGTCGACCTCGCCGAGGCCACGATCGCCCTCCGGGAGGGCGAGACCGTCTACCAGTCGGCGCTCCTCATGGCGGCCCGGTTCAACCAGATCTCCCTTCTCGACTTCCTCGGGTAGACCGCCGTGACCACCGCACTCTCCGACATCGAGGTCGTCCCCCTCCCGCTGGAACGGTTCCCGGAAACCGCAGCGCTCATCGAGCGCGCCATGCACCCCGGCGCTGCGGTCACGCCCTCGGCGACCTTCCCCCTCCTTCTCGGTCCGGGCTCCCGCGCGCTCCGGTATGCCGCCCTCTCCCGCGGCCGCGTCGTCTCCCACGCCGCGGCCCTCCCCGCCACGTTCGTGACGGAGGACATTCGCCTCCCCGTCGCCCTCGTGGGCGGCGTCGTCACGGACGCCGCCGAGGCGGGCCGGGGCCATGCCACGCGGGTCCTGCGCGCGCTCCTCGCGGAGATCGACCGGCGCGGGATCCGCGTCTCGATCCTCTGGACGGACCGCGAGCCCTTCTACGCGCGCTTCGGCTTCGTGCGGGCGGGCCTCGAGATCCTCCATGTCATCGGCGCCGCGGACCTCGACGGCATCCCGGAGCGTCCCGTGCGCCGTCTCGCGCCGGAGGATCTCCCCGCGGTGGCGGCGATCCATGATCGCGAGCCGGCGCGGCTCCTCCGGTCCGCGGACGACTGGCGCGTCCTCGCGGGCATCCCGGCCTGCGACGGCTGGATCCTCGACGGGCCCGACGGGCCGGCGTCCTATGCCTTCGTGGGCCGGGGCATCGATCTGCAGGGCGTGCTCCACGAGTGGGGCGGCGACGACGCGTCGTTCCTCGCCCTCGCGCGGGGCATCCTCCGCGCGACGGGACGTCCGGAGATCGTCGTCATGAGTCCGCCCTGGCGCCTGGCCCTCAGCGAACAGCTTCGGGCCCGCGGCGTGCCCGGGATCCACGGATCTCTCGGCATGATCAGGTTCCGGGCCGGCGATGCCGCGGGCGCGGGCGGACTTCCGCCCGTCGCCGATCCTGCCACCGTGCGCAGCCGCTTCGGCGACGAGGCTCGCCCCGGGCGTCCGGCCGGATTGGCCTTCTACGTCTTCGGCCTCGATTCCAACTGATCGGGCGCCGCCCCGCCGGCGCGGGCGGATCGGACGGTTCGACGCACTTGGCGCCCGTGATGGGCCATGCCAAGATGCCTCGAGCGCTCCGCCATCCCGAAAGCCGGAGCGCCAGGCCCGCACACGAGACGCTTCCAGGAGAAGACCATGAGCGAACCCTGCTCTCCTGTCCGCCTCGGACAGGTCGTCCCCGACTTCAAGTTCGACTACTTCGATCCCACGATCGGAGACTTCGGCTCCGCGAGCCTCGCGGCCATCACGAAGACCGGCCGGTGGCCGATCTTCTTCTTCTATCCGGCAGACTTCACCTTCGTCTGAGCGACCGAGTTCGCTGCTCTGGCAGAGCAGCAGGACCGGTTCGCGAAGCTCGGCGCGGAACTCGTCACCATGAGCCGGGACACGAAGTTCGTGCACCTGGCGTGGCAGCGCGACGAGAAGGAGCTCGGCAACGTGCGCTACAAGATGGGCTCGGATCCCACCGGGGACATCGGCCGGATGTTCGGCTGCTATGACGCCGGAACGGGGCTCTGCCTCCGGGGCACGTACATCCTGAACCCCGAAGGGAAGCTCATGAGCTCGGAGATGAACTTCTACAACCTCGGCCGCAACGTCGACGAGCTCCTGCGGAAGTTCAAGGCGAATCTCTACCTGTCGAAGAAGCCCGCCGAGGGCTGCCCGGCCCGCTGGAAGGACGAGGGAGACAAGACCCTCTCGCCGAGCGCGAAGATGGTCGGGCGCGTCCACGACGCCCTCAAGTCCTGAAGCCGGCGACCCCGGGGACGGCGCGCCTTCCCCGGGGGGCTCACCGCACGGCGAAGGGCTCGATGAAGATCCTCTCGACGCGGCCGCGGCGGTCCGGAAACACGACGCGGTCCACATCCGCGCGCAGCCGCTCGAGCAGCACCATCATGACGGCGGGCTCGTCCACGTCGCCGAGAGCAGCCTCGGAGAGGCCGCACACGAGGAGGTCCCGCACCCGGGCCTCCCGCGCATCGAAGCGCGCCTCAGCGTCCGTGAGATCCGGCCCCGATCGATACGAGACCGTCACGCTGGTCTCGAAATGGCGATCGTCGCCCCGGAGGTTCACGAGGACCGCCGGGAATAGCCTCTCTTTCGCCTGGGCCCCGTAGTACGCCTCGGTTCCGCGGATCCCCGCCAGGGGATCGTCCTGCGAAGGGACCGACATGAGGAGGGTGATGGCCACGGCGCCGCCGGCGGCCGCGAGGGCGACCGCGAGGAGGCCAAGGGGTTTCCGGCGCTCCGGGGCCGGAGTCGCCGGCCCCGCCATCAGTCGTTCTCCTCCGGGCTCTCCGGGCCCGCCCGGAACTTCTGGAGACGGCGGGTCACGGACACGGCCTTCAGGGTCTCGAAGGCTCCGAGGACCTTGCCCGCGATTCGCGGCTCCATCGCGGCGATGACGCGGGCGCAGGCATCGTCGTCGAGTTCCGCGAGCTGGGTCGCGGCGGATTCCGCCCCCATCTTCTCGTAGATCCCGGCGATGAGCTTGAAGTTCTTGAGCTCGTCGCTGCGCAGGGCCTCGGAGAGCGATGAGCGCTCCTTCGCGATCTCCTCGCGCAGGGCCCGGAACTCCTTGAGGCGGCGATCGAGCGTCTCGAGGTCCGTGTCGAGGATCTCGCGCCGCGCGGCGATCTCCGCCTCGAGGGTGCCGCGCTCGAGCTCGAGCCGTTCGAGCTCCTTCGCCTTCTGCTCCGCGGAGAGGCGCGCGGCGCGCAGCTCCGTGACGAGGCGATCCACCTCCTCCCGCGTGTAGGGCGGCGGGAGCCTCAGCGCGTCCTCGGTCTCGTCGATGGCCCGCCGGATGCGCGCATCACGGAGTTCCTCCGGGGTCGGCGCCTTCGGAGCCGTCTTCCCTCCTCGCCCGAAGAAGCCTCCGACGACGGGCAGATCGTGAAGGCGTCCGAGCGTCTCGGGGTTGAGACGGCCCCGCGCCGCGAGGAGACCATACACGAGGCCCACGAAGAGCAGCTCCGCCAGGAACAGGATGCCTGCCACCGTGACGATCTTCTTCATGGCTCACCTCCTCCCGGGGCTCACCGGCGACGCCGGCCGGCAACTTCGTCGAGATCCGCCTGTTCGTCGCGGCGCACGCCGGCGCGATGTTCCGCCTCCTCGCGGGCCCGGAGGCGGCGCAAAGCCTCATGGGCCGCGTGCCGCTCCCGCAGCCGCTGCCCGGCCGCGGTCGCCTCCCGCGTCGCCGCCGCGACCTCTGCCCTGGCCGCCCGCAGCGCGGCCTCGAGGCTCGTCCGGTACTCCGCCGATCGTACGGCCTCCTCGGGCGAGAGCATCTGCCGGCTCATGCGCTCGACGATCCGCCGGAGCTCGGTCTCGATCCGTCCGAGCACGGCATCCCTCCGCGCCTCGGCCTCATCGAGAACCCGAAGGGTCCGGGCGACATCGCGCCGGGCCTCGGCCTCCTCGAGGCGCCGCAGATCCAGGATCTTCTCGAGTCTGAACTGGAAGCGTTTCATCGAAGGTCCTTCGTGAGAGCGACCATCTCCGCAACGGTCGCGTCGAACGGACGGCCGCCCTCGCCGGCTTGCGCCACGAGACGCTGGATCCCCGGCTGCAGTCGGACAGCGCGGTCGAGGACGGGATTCCCGCCCTCGCGCCAGGCGCCGATCGTGAGGAGGTCGCGGTGCTCCTCGTACACGGACAGGAGTTCCCGGAGCCGCCGCGCCGCCTCGCGGTGCTCGGACGAGGCGACGAGCCCCATGACGCGGCTCACGCTCTGCGCCACGTCGACGGCCGGGTGGACTCCCCGCTCGAACAGCGTCCGCGACAGGACGATGTGCCCGTCGAGGATTGCCCGGCAGGTGTCGGCGACCGGATCGTTCATGTCATCCTGATCGACCAGAACGTTGATGAGACCTGTGATGCTCCCCCGCATCGTCCGGCCGAGACGTTCGAGGAGGCGCGGCATCGTCGAGTAGAAGCTCGGCGGATAGCCCTTGACGGTGGGCGGCTCGCCGAGCGCGAGACCGATCTCCCGCGCCGCCCCGGCGAGCCGCGTCACGGAGTCCATCATGAGCATGACGTCGCGTCCGCGGTCGCGGTAGTACTCCGCGATGGCAACGGCGGTGAAGGCCGCCTTGAACCGGAGGTACGGCGGCTGATCCGAGGTGGCGACGACAAGGACCGACTTCCGGAGTCCGGCGTCGCGGAGGACCCGGCGGATGAAGGGCTCCACCTCGGAGCCGCGCTCTCCGATGAGGGCGATGACGTTGACATCGGCCAGGGTCTCGCGGGCGATCGTGGCGAGGAGCGTGCTCTTCCCCACGCCCGATCCCGCGAAGATCCCGACGCGCTGGCCCCGGCCCAGCGTCAGGAAGCCGTCGATGACGGAGACGCCGGTCGGCAGAGGCCGTTCGATGGGCGCGCGCTCGAGGGGGCTCGGCGCCGGGCGCTCGATGTCCACCGCAATCCCTCGGGGGAAGGCTCCTTTTCCGTCCATGGGCTCGCCGAGTGCGTCGACGACCCGGCCGAGGAGGAAGTCCCCCGCACGGATCGAGAGCCTCCGGGACAGGGGTCGGACGCGGCTGCCCGGACCGAGCCCCTGGGCATCCCCGATGGGCATGACCAGCGTCCCGCCGTCCCGGAACCCCACGACCTCCGCCAGGAGAGGCTGGATCCGGCCGCGCGAGCGGATCTCGCAGAGTTCACCGAGGGAGGCGTGGATGCCGCCGCACTCCACCAGCAGACCCACGACGCGGGTGACGCGGCCCACGAAACGGCCGAGCGGCGCCCGATCGACGAGGGCGGCGAAGCGCTCCGGATCGCGGACGCTAGTCACGGTGCTGCGCCTCCTCGAGCCAGAGGGCGCGGACGGCCTCGAGGCGCTCCGTGAGGCTCGCGTAGAAGTCGATGCCCCGGTGCGACACCTCGAAGGAGCCCCGTGGCATGGCGGGGTCCGGCGTCCAGGCGATGCCGTCCTCCGCGGGAGCAGCCTGCCCCCACGTGGTCAGAAGGGCGTGATCCTCCGGATTCAGGCGCACGCGCACGCCTTCGTCGCCCGGCGCGACGCCCACTTCCGCGAGGACTCCCTGCACCATGGCCCGTATATCGTGCCGCCCCTCCTCCACCACGGCGTGGACGAGACGTTCGGCGGCCACGGCGGCCAGGCGCGCTGCGAACGCCTCGGCGGATCTGCGGTCGGCCTCCCGGGCCCGGCGAAGTTCCGCCTCCGCCGCAGCCAGGGCGCCGAGGAGCTTCTCGAGACGGTGGGACCACTCGGCGGCCTCCACGGCCCGACCCCGCTCGAAGGCCCGGCGCTGGATCTCCTTCACTTCCGCCGCCCGCGCCGCCGCTCCGGGGCTGACGGCGGGCGCCGCCGCCGCGGACACCGCGAGGAGGCGCCGGCCGGCGGGGATCGGGAGAGCGGCGCTCTCAGGAGACATAGGCGCCCTCCCGGCCGCGGTTGACCTGAAGGTCGCCGCTGTCCATGAGCTTGCGGACGTACGTCACGATCTCCTTCTGGGCCGCGAGGACCTCCGTGACGGCGACGGCGCCGATGAGCTCCCGCTCCTCGAGGATCATCTCGCGCGTCCGCTGGGACACGGCGGAGAGGATCGTGTCCCGCACCTCGTCCGTGCATGCCTTGAGGGACAGGGCGAGGACCTTCGTGTCGAGGCCCGCGAGGATCTTCTGCATGGACCGGCGGTCCACGAGGACCAGGTCCTTGAACTCGAACATGCTCTCCCGGATCCGCTCGGAGAGCTCGGGTTTCACGGCGTCGATCTTCTCGAGGACGGACTTCTCCGTGCCCCCCGGCGCGGCGTTAAGGATCCCCGCCACCGTGGCGATGCGCGGGTCCTTCCGCTGGGGACCTTCCTTCGTGACGCGCTTCATGCCCTTCGTACGCTCGGCGATGTTCATGGCGACCTGGAGCAGGACGCGCGGCGGCGGATCCTCCATGGTCGCGACGCGCTGGATGATCCCGGGGCGCTCCCCCTCGGGCAGCTCGAAGAGCACGGCGGCGGCGAGGTCGGCGTCGAGGTTCGCCACGACGATGGCCCGCACCTGGGGGTGTTCCTCCATGAGGACCTGGGCGAGATCCGCGGCCCTGAGACCGCGGAACGCCCGGAAGGGGTACCGGGCGCGCGATGATTCCCGCGCCCGGTCGGCGATCTTCCGGGCCGCCTCGGTCCCGTAGAGGCTCTCGAGGGACTCGTCGAGGGCCCGTCCCACGTTGGTGAGGAAGGCCCCCTCATTCTCGAGCACTTCGTGGAATTCGTCGAGAACCGCCGTCACGGTGGCCTCGTCCGCGAGCTTCTCGTCCTCGAGCTCGACGATGGCTTCGGCGATGCGGTCGATCTCGTCCCGCTCGAACTGCTTGAGAAGGCGGCTTCCGCCTTCCTTGCCGAGGCTGGCCACGAGGAGCCCGAGCTTCTGGAGACGCGTGAGCTGGCGCGCGCGAGCCTGGGTCTTGTCCTCGGTCCGGCTCGCCGGGCGCGGCGTCTGTACCTGGTCCGCCATGGCTCAGGACTTCTCCGCGGGCTCGTAGAGCCAGTTCTTGAGGATCCGCCCCACCGACGCCGCGTCCCGTTCCACGGCCTGGCCGAGGGTATGCCGGGCGTCGTTCCGCGCCACCTTGTCGGACCGGCTCGTCTCCGCCTCGAGGGCCGCCTGGAGCCCGCGGCGGGCCCTCCGGAGCATCGATCGGAGGAACAGGAGCGTGACGATGACGCCGACGACCGCCGCGGCAGGCCGCGCGATCGCGAGGAGGAGCGTGCGCGAGGCCGGCGCCTCCTCCGCGGCCCCGCTGTCGGGCACGGCCGGCGCGACGAAGCTCACGACCTCGACCTGGAAGCCGTCCCGGCGAGTCTCGGAGAAGCCCACGGCCTCCTTGACGCTCTTCTCGATACCCGCGGCGACGTCGCGGAGGCTGCTGTCGAGCAGGACGCCGACGCTGAGCCGCCGGATCGCGCCCATCTCCCGGAGGGTCACTGTCTCCGTCCGGTTGTACTCGTAGGAGCTTTCGAGGTCCTCCGTCGTGGAGGATCCGGAAGACGCGCCGGCCCCCGCCGCGCCGGAAGCGCCCCTGAGGCGCGCGTCCGTGCCCGTCGGTCCTCCGGGAACCGTGCCACCCTCGCTCTGCTCCTGGCGCGACACGCGCTCCCGGAGCACGACCTTGCTCCCCGGATCGACGCGCCGCTCCTTCATCTCCTTCCGTTCGGAGTCGAGATCGACGTTGACGCGCACGACGGCCTTGCCCGGACCGAACGCCCGGGCGAGGAGCGTCTCCGCCTTCTCGGAGAGGTAGCGCTCGAGCTCCCGCGTCCGCTCGAGGATGCGCCCGGCCTCAAATCCCTCGGCGTCGCCGGCTCCCGCCAGCACGGCCCCCCGCGTGTCCATGATCGTGACGTTGGCGGGCGTGAGACCCTCGACGGCGTTGGCCACGAGGCGCGCCATGGCGTCCGCCGTGGCCGGGGGCAGCACGGCGCCGGCGCGCAGCCCGAGGATGATGGAGGCCTTGGCGGGTTCGTCCCCCGCCCGGTGGAAGGAGTCCTTCCGCGGCACGAGGTGGACCGTCGCCGTCTCCACCGGCGCGAACTCCCGGAGCGACCGCGCCAGGTCCTTCTCCTTCGCGATGCGGAGCCGGACGCGCTGCTCGGCCTCCGTCGTGAACGTGAATCCCGAGCCGAGAACGTCCTCGCCGCCGCCGGCCGCGGGCCCGATGTCTGCCGCCACGAGCAGCGCTCGCGCCCGTTCGAGGTCGGCGGACGCCACGAGGATGTTCCTGCCGTCGTTCTCGAGGCGCACGGGAATCCCGCTCTCCTCGAGCTTGGCGAGGATCCTCGCCGCGTCCTTCCGCTCGACGTCGCCGGCGAGGAGCACGGGGTCCGTCGAACCCGCCCAGAGCCCCGCGAAGGCCAGGACAGCCACGAGAACGAGGACCGCCGACGCCGCCAGGATCTTCTGCGGCGTCGAGAGCCCCGCGATGAGTGTCCGGATCTGTTTCAGCATGGCCGTGCTTCAGCGCTCCGTCACACCTGCATCCGCATGACTTCCTGGTAGGCTTCGACGAGCTTGTTGCGGACCTCGAGCATGAGGCGGAAGGAGACGTCCGCCCGCGTCATGGCGATCATGACGTCATGGACGTCCGCCACGTCGCCCCGCACGAAGCCCTCCACCGCGTCTTTCGCCTCGTGCTGCATCCGGTCGGTATCGCTGATGAGATCCCGGAGCGTCCCGCCGAACGAAGTTCCGCCGGACGCCTCCGCGGAGAGCGGCTCCGCCGGGCGCCCCGCTCCACCGAGACCTTCGATGCCGTTCATGACCGCAATCTCCTTTCAGACCGCGCTACCGGCCGAGATTCAGCGCTTCCCGGATCATGTCCCGGAACATCCGCCCCGCCTGGAGGTTCGCCTCGTAGGCCCGGGCGGCCGTGAGGAGGTCCACCATCTCGTGGGCGACACTGACGTTCGGAAGCCGGAGCCGCCCCTCCGCGTCGGCGTCGGGATGGCCCCGGCGGACGACCTCGGGGAAGGGCGAGCCCGTGTCGGGGACGACGCCCGCAACGCGCACCCCGCCTGCCACGCCGTCCTTCCCGGCCTCCCGGTCGAGCACCGTCTCGAAGACGACTTCCTTCCGGCGGTAGGGGCCGCCGTCCCGCGTCCGCGTGACGCCGGCGTTGGCGATGTTCTCCGCGATGACATCCATGCGCATCCGCTCGGCGCGGAGCCCCGTTCCGCTGACGCCGAGGGCCCGGAAGATCCCTGACAGATCGCTCATGCACACCTCCTCGGATTCCCGCGGTCCCTGCCGGACCTCAGGCGCTCCGCCCCGTCACGGCCGAGCGCAGCTTCGACGCCTCGATGGCGAGGAAGCGCGCGTAGGCCGCGTACAGGGCCGCGTTCTTCGAGACTTCGCCGAACTCGGTCTCGAGGCTCACGGTGTTGCCGTCGAGCCCCGCCGGCACGCCCTCGCGCTCCCGTATCTCGGCCTTCGTCTCCCGCACGGCGCCGGCGAGGTCGCCGCCCCGCCGCAGCGCGGCGCGCAACGTCGATTCGAAGCGCACCTCCCGGGCCCGGTATCCGGGCGTGTTGACGTTGGCGAGGTTCCCCGCCAGCACGCCGTGGCGGAGCGAGGCCGCGCTCATGAGCTTCCCGAGCACGGCGAGCTGCCTGTCGAGTCCGTCCATGTCCTCACTCCGGAGCGGGGATGGCGGCCCGCTCCCTCCAGAGCCTCAGCTTGTTCGACAGCGTCCGGGCCGTCACGCCAAGACGGCGCGCGGCCTCCGTCCGGTTGCCCCGCGTCGCCTCCAGCGTCGCGAGGATGAGCCGTCGCTCCATCTCCTCGATGGACCCCGAAGCGGCCGCGGCCGTTCGGGCGTCGGGCAGGGCGGGCAGCCCGAGATGCTCGGTCTCGATCCGGTCGCCCGTCGCCAGCAGGACGGCCCGCTGGAGGATGTTCCGGAGTTCGCGGACGTTGCCCGGGAACGCGTAGTTCCGGAGGGCGGCCAGGGCCGCCGCCGACAGCGCCGTGGCGCGGCTTCCGTACTCCCGCGCGAAACGGGCGAGGAAGCGCTCAGCCAGGGGCTCGATGTCCCCCGGCCGCTCCCGCAGCGCCGGCAGCCGGATCGGGATGACGTTGAGCCGGAAGAAGAGGTCCTCCCGGAAGAGTCCGCGGGCGATGGCCGACTCGAGATCGCGGTTCGTCGCGGTGATGACCCGGGCGTCGGAGCGCAGGGTCTCGCTGCCACCGACGCGCTCGAACTCTCCGCATTCGAGGACGCGGAGGAGGCGGGCCTGGACCGAGGGCGCGATCTCGCCGACCTCGTCGAGGAAGATCGTTCCGCCGTCCGCCAGCTCGAACCGGCCCTCGCGGCGCGCCACGGCGCCCGTGAAAGCCCCCTTCTCGTGGCCGAAGAGCTCCGACGTGAGGAGGGTCTCCGTGAGGGCGGCGCAGTTGACCCGGACGAAGGGTCCGGCGCGGCGCGGGCTTTCCCGGTGGAGAAGCCACGCCACGAGCTCCTTGCCCGTTCCGCTCTCCCCTCGCACGAGCACCGTGGCGTTCGTCGCGGCCACGCGTCGCGCCAGGGCGAGGGCCTCGAGGAAACGCCGGTCCTCGCCCACGATCTCCGGCTCGTCGCCGCCGGCGGAGAGCTGGGCCTTGAGGACGCGGTTCTCGCGCACGAGGCTCGCCTTCGCCTCGATCCTTCCGAGCACGATCTCGAGCTGCTCGGGAGCGGCGGGCTTCAGAATGAAGTCCTCGGCCCCCTCCTTCATGGCGGCCACGGCGGTCTCGATGGTCCCGTAGGCCGTGAGGATGACGACCGGCACATCCGGACGCCGGGCTTTCACGGCTTTCAGGACCGTGAGCCCGTCCCCCCGCGGCATGCGCAGATCCGTGAAGACGACGTCGAACGACTCCGCCGCGGCCAGGGCCACGGCCCTCTCTCCGCAATCGGCCACGCGGATACGCACGCCGGACGTCGCGAGGAGTTCCGACAGGAACTCCCTGGAGAGCGTGTCGTCGTCGGCGATGAGCGCGCTGCGGATCATGACGCCTCCCCGGCCGCCCGTTTCCGCACCGCGACACGTCGCCCCGGCGCCCGCCGCATCTCCAGCACGAACCGCGCCCCCGTCTCGACGTTGTCGCACCGCAGGGAGCCGCCGTGGAGCGCCGCCAGCTTGTGGGCGATGGCCAGGCCGAGCCCCGTGCCGGACTCCTTCGTCGTCGTGAAGGGCCTGAAGAGACGCGCCCGGACGTCCGGCGCGATCCCCGGACCATCATCCCCGACGCGCACTTCGACGCTCTCGGGACCCGCGACGACCTCGACCTCGACGCGCCCCGAGGGACCGGCGGCCTCGAGAGCGTTGCGGAGAAGGTTCCCGAGGATGATCCGGAGTTTCACGCGATCTCCCGGCACCGCTGCGACGGCCTCCTCCGGAAGCCGGATCGTCACGGAGGGACGTCGCTCCCCGTCCTGGCGGGCGACCTCCGCCGCCATTTCCTCCACGAGCCCCGGGATATCCACGGGCGCGACGCGGAGTGTCTCGGGCCGCGCGAAGAGCAGGAGGTTGCTGATGATGGCGTCCACCTCCCGGACGCCGCGTCCGATGTTCTCGGCGTAGCGGCGCGAGAGCGCGCCGTCGCCCTCGGCGCCCCCGGCCTCCACGGCCCGCGCGAGGAGCACCGCGAAACCCTTGATGCCGTTGAGCGGATTCCTGATCTCGTGGGCGACGGAGGCGGCCATCTCGCCGAGCGCCGCGAGCGTGTCGAGCCGCGTCACCTGCTCGCGCAGGAAGGACACCTCGGTGAGGTCGTTCAGGATCTCGATCCTCCCGCCGCCCTCGAGGTCGGCCACCGTGGAGGCGACGCGACGCCGCCCCCCGTCGAGTCCGGCGAGGACGCGTTCGACCGACGCGCCCCGCGGCGGGCTGGCGGTGCCGGCGAGAAGGAGGGGGACGCCGCCGGGTCCCGTGAGCGCCGGCGCCGATCGTCCCACGATCTCGCGGGCATCGGCGCCGAGGATCCGTGCCGCCGGCGGATTGAGACGCACGACGACGCCGCCGCCGTCCATGACGACGACGCCGCTCGGAATCGCGTTCAGGACCTCGGCGAGGCGGGATCCCGTGCTCCGGAGCTGGCGGACCTTGCGGCGGAGCCTCCGGTTGGTCTCCCGGAGCTTCAGATCGATGCGCGCGGCCCGCCGGCGGAGGCGGGCGTAGGCCGCCTCCAGGTCCGCCGTGACGCGGTTGAAGACCGTGAAGCTCTCCTCGAGCCTGCGCAGATCGGGGAGTCCCGTTTCCGCGCCATCGGATGCCGTCATGAGATCGGCCGGGCAGGCTTCAGATGCCATCGTCTCGTCGTTCACTTCGTCGTCTCCACGGTCCGCTGCGGATCCTCCAGGAGGCCCATGAGCTCGGCATGCCGCGCCCCGAGGCGCAGCGTCCAGCGCGCCTGCCGGCCGAAGAACCCCTTCTCATCGGTGCGGGTCAGCGCTTCGAGGATGGTCTTCGCCTCGTTCCAGGCCCCTGTCCGCTCGAGGAGATTCGCCTCGCGGTAGCGATCGGCGGGGCCGCGTTCCGCCTCCGCCACCGTCCGCAAGGCCTCGAGAGCGCCGCGGAGATCTCCCGTGCGCTCGAGGGCCACCGAGAGCATCCGGGGATCCACGGAGGACGGAACCGGCGGCCGGACGGGGCGGGATTCCGCCTGAGGCGCGGGAACGTCGAGACGGAGCCCCGCGGCGTGTTCGAAGAGGTGGCTCGCGGTGCTCCGGGTCGGCGTCATCGCGGGACGCGAGCGGCGGCTCTCCTCGATGGCCGCCTGCCGCTCCCGGTACTCGCGCCGCAGGTCGGCGAGGCGTTGCTCCTCCTCGCCGAGGCGATCCGACGACACGCCGCCGCCCGCGGCGGCGTCGAGGAGGCTCGCGGGCAGCTCGGTCAGAATCCCGGCCCGAAGGCTCTCCCGGAGCCGCGCGAGGAGACCGATCTCGTCCTCGAGGACATCGAGACGCTCGGTGAGGTCGCCGAGCTTCACGGGGTCGAGGGCAGCGACCGCAGCGCGGGCGTGACGTTCGAGGTCGCTGAGACCGGGCAGCCGCCCCGTCGCGTCCCCGTCGCCGGAAGGGCCGATCCAGAGGCCCAAGGGGTCCGGCTCGGCAATCGGGAGCCCGGAGATGTCCTCCGGCTGCGGCGCGGCCGCCGGAGGAGAAGCGGGCTCCCTTTCGCCCGCGGGGGCGGCGGCCGGGGGCGGAGAGGAAGCCGGAGGCGGCGGCGGCGATTCGGCGGGAGCCGGATTCGCAGGGAGCGGGGACGCGGAACGGGATTCCGGCCGGGTCTCGGCGGCGCCGCCGGCCTCCGCCGGCGGTTTTCGTTCGTGGAGTCCGGAGGGCGTAATCACGACGGACCGCCGGCCCTCCCCGCCGGATCGCGCGCCGGACTGCGCTGCGACGCTCCCGGCCACGGCGGCGAGGCCGAGCAGGGCCACGAGACCCGGGAGGACCGTGAATCGTCTCATGGTTGCGTTCCTCCCTCGTCCACGAGGACGCGGCGCGCCCGCTCGAACTCTCCGAGCCGGATCAGGCACTGGCCGCGGAGCCGCCGGGCCTCCCGGGGCGCCACGGTGGCCGAGTCGGCCGGGATTCCGTCGAGGAACTCGATGGCCTCCCGCCAGCGCTCTTCGGAGACACGGATGCGCGCCAGCATGAGCAGCGAACGATCCGCGCAGCGCGGCCGCTCCCGGAGCTGCCTCCAGATGCGCTCCGCCGCCATGGAATCGCCGCCGGCGAGAACGAGCTCGCCGAGAGCCTCCATGCGCCGCTCCACGGCCGGAGCCGGAGCGTCGGGATCCGCCAGGGACTCCGTCCACGCCGCGATGGCACTCTCGTCGAGACCGATGGCCGCGAGACAACGGGCTTCCTGTTCCGCCGCCTCGGCCTTCTCGGCCGGCTTCGAGGCGAAGCCGCGGGACTGCCTCGCCGCGAGGAGGGCCACGGTCGGACGTTCGAGGCGCGCGAAGAGGATCGAGAGGGTGAGCGCCGCCGCGTACCGGTCCCGCGGCGATGCCGTGAGAAGCGCGAACTGGAGCTCCGGCACAGCGAGTTCGTGACGGCCGTCCGCGGCGAGGCACATCCCGAGGAAGAGGGCGACGCGGGACTCCAGCGCCTCGCCGTCCCGGCCGAGGCGCTCGGTCAGATTCCGCAGAACCGCCGCCGCCTCTCCGAACTGGGCCGTCCGGTAGAGCGTCTCGGCGAGGAGCAGATCCCCGACGAAGCGGAGCCGCGCGTCGCGGGTCTCCCGCCGCGCAGCGCCCAGCGTCAGGATGGCCTCCCCGGGGCGATCCTCCGCCAGGTAGGCGCGGGCCTGGAGCAGCCGGGCCGAATCGGCCGCCGGCGAGAAGGGGAACTCCCGGAGAAGCCGGGCGAGGATGGAGCGGGCCCCGGCCGGATCCCGGCTCCGGAGGGCGGCGAAGGCCGCGATCCTCATGGCCTCGGGCACGTTTCCGTCATGGCGGAAACGGCGCGCGAAGATCTCGGCGCTCGTCCGGGCGTGAGCGTCCTCGCCGCCCCCGAGGCGCAGGCGCGCGAGGTTGAGGTAGGCCTGCGCCGTCCATGCCGCGTCGGGATAGCGGGCGACGAGGCCTTCATGGCTGTCCACGGCGGCCCGGCGCACGGCCTCGGTGCGCTCGGGCGCATCCGCCGGCGGGAGTGCGTGGATCCGGATGGCCCCTCCGTCGAACCGTGCGAGAAGCTCGAGCGAGCCCGCGATCCTCTCCGCCGCGTCCTCCACCGTCACGGCCGAGAACCGTGCCACAGGGCGCGCCCCATGGAGGCGCTCCGCGGCGTCGGGGTCGGCGTGGAGCTTCCTGCCGGTTCCCGCAGCGATCTTCGACAGGATCTCGAGGGCCGTGAGGGGCCCGTTCCGGACGCGGACGACCTCGGTTCCACCGGTCCGGGTGATGTCGACGACGCCTTCGGTGTCGCGCACACGCCGGCTCTCCGGCGCCTGGGCGCCGACCCGCGGCCCGGCGGGCACGCCCGCGAACATCGCGACGCAGAGTGCGATGACGGACTCACGGCACATCGAACGTGATCTCCACGGCATCGATGTCCACGGCTGGCGACGCGGCGCCGTGCCACTCGCGGAAGAACGACTCGGCGATCCTCGCCATGGCGCGGGCCGTCGCTGCGGCCACATCGCCCTCCGCGATGTCATCCGTGATGAGGAGCGTCTCATAGAGCCGGCGCCGGGCCGCGACGACATCGCCGTTCTCCACGGCCGCCGCCAGCAGCTCGATCGTCCTGACGGGGGCGCCCACGCTGGCCGTGAGGCGGGCCGCGGCCTCGGCGTAGAGCCGGGCCGTCGCGCTCCGTCCCGCCGCTTCCAGGGCGACCGAGAGGCGGAGGAAGAGCCGCAGGAGGAGGGCGGGATTCTCGTCGCCCACCCGGGGAACGGCTTCGCCGAGCAGGCTCACGGCGGCGTCGAGATCGCCCGCCGCCAGCGCAGCCTCCACGGAGTCTCGCATGCGGTCATGCGCCCCGGCCTCCGGGCCGGAGGCGCTCCCCACCGCGGCGGGCTCTGCCGTCTCCGCGGCAGGCGCCGTCTCGGCGGACGGCCGCGCCGTGCCGGGGGATTCCGGCCGGCGATCGCTCCGCCCGCCGGGAAGGAGAATGCCCGCGGCAAGGACGGCCGCGACGACAGGCAGCCCCACGAGGACGATGACCCGGACGCGGCGGCCCGACGGGACGAGGGCGAGGGCGCGGCGCAGGAGTGACGGCCCCGGCGTGGCGGGCGTCGCGGGCGCCGCTGCGCCATCGCCGGCCGGCCGGCTTTCCGCCGCCGTCGTCGTCTCGACCGTGCTCTGATTCTCGCTCATGCCGTTCCCGGACGAGCAAGGCGCGTGCCCGGCGTCCGCGCGAGAGCGTCATGGGCCGTCGTCGCTGACACAACGCGACTTACGACAGACGCGCTCCGCGATGTCGCGCCCTCGGGAGTCGCGCTCTCCGACACCTGCCGGATATTGCGACGGTGGGCGGGCCGAAGCCTCCTCAGCCGCGCAGCGTCCGGACGACCTCGGCGAAGGACGAAGGCTCGATGGGCTTGGCGATGAGGAACCGGGCTCCAGCAGCCACGGCCGCGGCCCGCATCGCGGGCATGGTCTCGGACGTGATGAAGCCGAAGGGAATGTCGAGGCCGCGGGCCCGGATCTCCCGGAGAAGTTCGATTCCCTCCATCTCCGGCATGTTCCAGTCACTGAGGATGAGGTCGGGCGGACTCGAGATGACCATGTCCAGGGCCTCCCGGCCATTGGCCGCCTCGACGATCTCCGCGTCCTTGAGCCCCGCGTGGCGCAGCTCCCTCTGGACGATGAGACGCATGGCCCTGCTGTCGTCGGCGATGAGGATGCGCATGGAGGGACCCCGGCAGGGCGCCCGCGGGGGGGCGGACCGGCGATGCGTCCCGTTTCAGGAATCGACTGCAGGGCCCGGATCGCTTGAGCCGCCCTCGGGGGCGCCGGACCGCGAACCCTCCGCACCGGCGAGGATCCGGCGCAGGTCGAGTTCGAGGAGCGTGCGCCCCGCGCCGCGGTGCATGGCCACGACAGCGCCCCGATGTCGCTGCCGGAGCCGCTCGGGGAGATCCTCGGGAACGAGATCCGTTCCGGCCACGACATCCTCGACGGCGTCCACGATGAGACTCGTCAGATGTTCGCCCCCCGCGACGATGAGGTGGACGTGAGGGCCATCGAGGCCCCAGAAAACCGCTCCGAACCGGACGCGGAGATCGACGGCCGTGACGATCTCGCCCCGGAGGCCGAAGAGCCCCGCGATCTCCGTCCGGGCGCAGGGCACGGGCGTGAGATCCCGGGGCGGCAGGATCTCGCGCACGTCCTCCACGGGGAGCGCGAAGGTCGTGCCGCCCACGCGAAAAGCGCAGAGGGCCACGGAACCGGAGCGGGTCATGGCCGGGTTCCGAAGGGGATCCTGAGGTCCCTCTCAGCCGCGGCGCGGTCGAGCAACGCCACGATGTCGAGGATGTCGGCCGAGCCGTCCTCCGTGACGACGACGCCGGCGATGCCTGGCATCTCGCGTCTCCGATGGACCACGCCGCACGCATCGAGGGTGTCGAGGACGTCGTCGACGAGGATGACGGCCCGCTCGTCGCCCTGGGCGATGATGACGCCGTGGGCATCCTCGCCGCCGGTGACGCCCCCGGCGCCCGCGGACCGGGCGTCGCAGAGGACGTCGAGGAGGGCATCGCCCTGGCGCACGGCCGGCCCTCGCACCGTCTCGACGATTCGCACGCAGGGGATCCGCTCGATCCTCTCCACCGCGGCCATGGGAACGGCGATGCGCCGCCCGCCGGCGGCCGCGCACACGAGGAGGCGCTCTGTCGCGCCGGATCCGTCCGTGGCGCCGGGGCCGGCGGCGCCGGAGGGCGAGCTCCGGACCGACTGGAGGCCCTGGTTCCGCGCCATGGCGAACGGGTCGAGGATGAGGGCCACGGCGCCGTCCCCGAGGATCGTC
>CAYQRN010000071.1:0-19407 GCA_964419995.1 uncultured Planctomycetia bacterium | reverse complement strand
CCGGTCTCGTCCTCGGAGCCGCCCTCGCGCTCTCCGTGTTTGCCGGCGCGCGGCGCCGGCTGACCGCCGCCCCGCCCGAGGAACGTCCGGTCACGGCGGCGGCCCTGGCCGGCCTCGCGGGCCTGTGCGCAGCCTCGCTCCTCTCGTACACCTTCCACGATCCGCCGCCGCTCTTCGCGGCGGCCGTCCTCGGCGGTCTGGCGCTCTGCGGCGGCCCGCTGCGGCCGCGGCCGGTCCTCCGCTTCGGCCTCGTCACGCTCGGCTCCGTCACGGGACTCCTCGTCCTCGCCGACGCGACCTTCGACCTCCGCACGGGCCTCAACGTCCGCGCGTGGAACCGGGCCGGAGACGCGCTGAAACGGGGCGACGCGCCGGCGGCGGCGGCCGAGCTCCGGGATCTCCATCCCTCCCTCGACGCCGCTCTCCGCGAGCCGCTCCGCGACCCCGGCCGGCTCTACCGCACGGCCCTCTACATGGACGAAGCCTGGCGCGTCCGCGCCCTCATGGGGCGGAACGTCCTGCCCCGCCCCGACGTCGCCGACGTGCGCGGGGCGTGGGAGCGCGTCCTCGCCGCGGCGCCCTTCCACGTCCCGGCCATCCAGAGCCTCGTGGAATTCGACTTCACCGAGGGCCGCAACGCCGAGGCGGACTTCCGCCTCGCCGACGCCGCCCGACAGGTCCCCACGGCGCCCGGCATCTCGGGGCGGATCGGATCCATCGCACGGATCCTCGGCCGCCACGACGAGGCGCTCCGCCACCTCGCCCGCGAGGCGGACCTCTACCCGGACCTTCCGGCCACGGAGGAGATCCGGCGCCGCCTCATCCTCACGCTCATCGACGAGGGACGCATCGCGGACGCAGGGCGCCGCGCCGCCGCGGACATCGACCGGCACGGCGCCACCCTCGCGCGCCGCGCCCTCGCGGGCCAGGTCGCCCTGGCGCGGAGCGAGGACTCGGAGACCACGGGGCGCTTCGCCCTCGACGGTCTCGCCGATCCAACCGTTCTTCCCTACCGCACGCCCGGCACGGGCGACCGCGAATTCGCGGACATCCTCCTTGCAAGGCTGCATGAGCACCCCGACGAACTCGCGACCCTCGAACTCCTCTCCGAGATCCTCGGCAAGCTCGTCGTGGAATCGCGCCGGTCGGGCGAACGTCCCGATGAGCTGTTCTTCGAAGACGAGGCCAACCGCGCCCGCGCCATGGCGCGGGCGCGCATCCGCTACGCCCTCGACTTCCTCGCCGCGGGGGACACGGAGAGCGCGCTCGCCCGGCTCCGGGAGGCGCTGCGGCTCCGGCCGCGGCTCGGGGACGCCTGGTTCCTGCGCATCCTGATCCTGCTCCGCCGGGGCGAGACTGCGGCGGCGGCGGCGGAAGCCCGCTCCTTCCGGGCCCGGGGCTTCGACGTCGAGGGGATCCTCGCGCGGCATCCCGACACGCGCGAACCGGCGGGCAACGCGGCCTTCCGTTCCGCCCTGCGAGAGCCGGGGCCCAAATGAAAAGGCCGCCCCGGAGGGCGGCCTTTTCGCGGTTCCTGCGAAGGTCAGACGACCGACGAAGGAAGTGATCGACTCACTTCCGCTTCGCCTTCTTGGTCGCCTTCTTCTTCGCGGCTTTCTTCTTCGCAGCCTTGGCCACGAGTTTCTCCTTGACGAAAGAGCCGTTCGAAAGGTCCCGTAAGCAACGTGTTCGACACGAACACAACGCAAGATTAAATCGGGGCCTTAGGGAAATCAACAACATTTCCCTCCCCGGCGGCGACGCCGGCACCGCAGATCAACGCTCCGAGAGGCGGCGCCAGGGCTCCGGCGGATTCAGGCGGCGGTGGATGCGGAAGAGAAGCTGCTCGGCGCGGCTGCCGTCGGTGTCGGTGGGATCCCAGTCCGCGGCGGAGGGATCCATCGGCGCTTCGATGTTGGTGTTCGTCTCGACCTCCTCCTTCGCGTGGAGGATGAAGCCCTCCTCGAGACCTCCCTTCACCGTGAGCGTGATGCGGTGCCGCTGGCCGGCGTTGGCGAGGGGCGCGAGTTCCTCCTTCCAGCGCGTCACGATCGTGCGCGTTCCGGGATCCGCAGACTCCACGAAGAGCGCCGCGTCGCCCATGGCGGCGAGGCACTGCTCCCACACGAACTCGAAGGTGTGATTCGAACGGAACGGAAACTCGTGCTCGGCAGGCTGCCCGGAGCTCCGGCACGAGGCCAGGAGCGCGACGAGGCAGAGCGGCAACAGGGTCTTCATGGCGTCCCCTCAGACTCGAGAGATCATCCGGACGATAGGATGCCAAGGATGAGAGCAGCCTTCCCCGCCGGCAAGGGAGCGGAACGCCCGGCCGCCGCCCCCGCGGAACTCAAGGCCGACCTCCATCTCCACACGGACGAGGATCCCTTCGACCGGATCCCCTACGACCTGCCGGACCTGCTCCGGCGCGCGGGCGCCCTCGGCTTCCGCGTCCTCTCCGTGACGAATCACATCCGCGTGGCATGGTCGGACGACGCACGACGGCAGGCCGCGGATTTCGGCATCCTCCTCCTGCCCGGCGTGGAGCTCACGGTGGAGGGCCGGCACGTCCTCCTCATCAATCCGCCGGCGGGGACCGATCCGCGCCGGCTCAGGCGGTTCAGGGACCTCGCCCCCCTCCGGGGCGAGCCCTGCCTCCTCATCCCCGCCCACCCGTTCTTCCCGGGGCGGACGCACTTCGGCCGCGCCCTCGAGGCGCATCGGGAACTCTGGGACGCCATCGAACTCAGCCACTTCTACACGCCGTGGCTCGACTTCAACCGGCGCGCGCGCCGCGCGGCACGCCGGCTCGGCCTGCCGCTCCTCGGCACATCGGACTCGCACTCCGCCCTGAACCTCGGCCGCACATTCAGCCTCATCGACGGGCCGCCGACGGCGGAGGGGATCGTGGAGGCCGTGAAGGCCGGCCGCGTCCGCTCCGTGTCCCGGCCCCACTCGCTTCTCGGCTTCGCCCGCGTTGCCCTCGCCACGATCCGCGCCTCCGGGAACCACCCCGATCACGATCCCTGACCGGGCCCCTCCACCGTCCCGCGGAAGGGGATGAAGCGCGTGCCGGATGAGTCGAAGGGCTCGGGCCAAAGCCCGAGATCCGGGTCCCGAAGCCGCGGATCGAGACGCCGGCCGAGGGTTCGCCGGGGCGGTGCGAGATCCAGCCCGCGCCACGCGAGATGGAGTCGCGTCGCGCCGCCGATGTCCCGCGGATCGACCCGGACCTCGAGCCCCCGGTCCGCAACGGTCCGGACGTCCACGACGAGCGGTGACGCCTCGCGCCCGGGAAGCCCTCCGATCCGGGCGGTGACTCCGCCGGAGTCGCGCGTCCCGAAGACGACGAGGCGAAGTTCCGGGAATGGCCCCGGCGGCGTGCAGGAGCGCGGCCGGGCGAGGGGAATGACGGCGGGCGACCGCACGAGGACGGGGATCCGGTGAAGCGGCGCCGCGACCCGGATCCGGCCCGGACCGCGGTGGACGGCCCCCGTGAAGAGATCGATCCACGCGCCGCGCGGCAACGTCACATCCCGCGATGTCGCGCCCGGGTCGATGACGGGCGCGACGAGGAGATCGCGTCCGAGGAGGAACTGAGTCTCCTCGCGCCGGAGCGCTGCGTCCGACGGATCGTGGAACCACAGCGGGCGGAGCGGCGGCAGGCCGGTGCGGGAGGCCTCGTCCATGAGGGAGGCGATGAAGGGCAGGAGGGCGTACCGGAGCCGGATGGCCCGGCGCGCGATGCGCGTGACGCGGCGGCCGAACGACCAGGGCTCCTGATCGGCCGTACCCTTCTCGCTGTGCGCGCGAAAAAACGGAAAGAACGCGGCAGCAGCGATCCAGCGCGCGAAGAGCTCCGGCGTGGGGTTCCCGCTGAACCCTCCCGCATCGCAGCCGGCGAAAGCCATGCCCGAGACGGAGAGATTGAGGAGCTGCGGGATGGCGTGGGCGAATGACGCGAAGCTGCTCGTGTTGTCCCCGGTCCACACGGCGGCGAACTTCTGCCCGCCGGCGAACGTGGCCCGCGTGAGGACGAAGGGCCGGGAGTCCGGCCGGTGCGCCGCGAGGGCCTCCCGCGACGCCCGCGTCATGGCCATGCCGTAGACGTTGTGGACAGCGCCGTGGAGAAGAGCTTCGCCTCCCGGTCCGCGGTGCCGGACATCCCGGTCGAAGGTCCGATCGGGACGCTCGCCCTCCCGGAACACCGCCGGTTCGTTCATGTCGTTCCAGATCCCCTGGAACCCGAGGGCGACGAAGGGCCGGTGGGCCTCGATCCAGAAGCGTCGACCCGCCTCCGAGACGAAGTCGGGGAAGGCGCAGCGCCCCGGCCAGACGTCCGCCTCGAAGATCGCTCCGGTCCGGTCACGGACGTAGGCGCCGGCCTCGAGCCCCGCGTCGTAGACGGACCATCCGGGGTCGACCTTGACGCCGGGGTCCACGATGGGCACGGCGCGGAAACCCCGCGTCGCGAGCCACGCGAGGAGTCCCGCGGGATCGGGAAAGCCCGCGGGGTCGAACGTGAACACGCGGAACCCGTCCATGCAGTCGATGTCGAGGTGGATCGCGTCGCAGGGGATCCGGCGGCGGCGAAACCCGCGGGCGATGGCACGGACGCGCCGCTCGGGAGCGTAGGAGTAACGGCTCTGGTGGTAGCCGAGGGCCCAGAGCGGCGGGAGCGGCGGCCGGCCCGTGATGTCCGCGTAGGCGCGGAGCACGTCCTCGGGCTGCGGTCCCGGAAGGACGAAGAGGTCGAGCCCTCCGCCCGCGGCGGAGACGGCGAATCCCGTCCCCGCCGCCCGGAACCGGAACGTCAGCTCGTGGGTGTTCCGGAGGAAGAGTCCGAAGGCTTCGCCGCCGGGGGTCACGGCCGTCGTGAAGGGGATCGAGACATAGAGAGGATCCGTGTCCCGCGTGTAACCCCAGGCGTCGGTGTTCCAGAGGCGGAATCTCCCGCCGGCCCGATCCAGTCCCCGGCCCGCCTCTCCGAGGCCGAAGAAGGCCGTGCCGCGGGGCCCGACGACATGGAGCCGGTGGCCGGCCGCCAGCGTCACGCGGATCGTCCCGCCGCCCGGCAGCCGGATCTCGACGCGGGACGGAGGCTTGAGGGTCCGCGCAGGCACCGCGAGTCCGGCGGGGGTCAGGACATCGAAGGCGTCCTCCGACGTCCGCACGTCCGGCGTCGCGAGCCGCAGCACCTCGCCGCCGGCGAGCCGGATCCCCCGGAGCCCGCGCCGGTCGCCCGTCGCTTCCGTGCTCATTCCTTCCCTCCCCGTCCCGGCGGCGCGGGCTCCACGGCGCCCTCCGGGCCGCCCATCGCCACGAAGCCGCCGGCCGCGTCCCGGAGCGCCGCGACCTCGGGCGCGTCGAGGTCGCGCCACGCCCCCGGCGGCAGATCACCAAGCGTCACGGGGCCGAAGCCCGTCCTCACGAGAGCGAGGACCCGGAGCGACAGGGACGCCATCATGCGTCGAATCTCCCGGTTCCTGCCCTCTGTGAGGACGACATCCACCCAGACACCGTCAGCATCCACGGTTCCGGAGGCGACGCCCGCCGGCGCGAACCGCTCTCCCTCGACCCTGAGCCCGGCCCCGAGGCGCGCGACGTCTCCGGGCGACGGAGGCCTGTCGAGCTTCACCCGATACGCCCGGGGCACGCGGCGGCGCGGCGAGAGGAGGCGACTCGCGAGACGATGGTCGTTGGTGAGGAGGAGGAGCCCCTCGCTGGCGCGGTCGAGGCGCCCCACGGGAGACAGGCCCGGAATGTCCTTCGGCACGAGGTCCATGACCGTAGGCCGGCCGTCCGGGTCGGACGTCGTCGTCATGACGCCGCAGGGCTTGTGGAGGGCGATCCACCGGCGCGCGCCGTGGCCGGCGGCGGGCGCGTGTCCGCCCTCCGCGGCCATGGCATCGACGCCCGGGCCGACGAGCACCTCCGTTCCGGAGAGAATCTCGTGGACGGCGAGGGGGATGGGCAGCCGCTCCGGCGGCAGGCCGAGGCGCGCGTTGGCCGCCTCCACCGGATCGTGGGCGGCGAAGAAACGCATCGTCTCCATCTCGCACCGCTCGACGTGGACGGGATTGAACGCCAGACAGGCCACCGGCTTCACGTCGAGGGGAACGGCGCAGGTCCGGTCTTCCTCGAGGAACGGGCAGCGGTAGCGCCTGACGGGTCCGCCGCGGCGGAGTCCTGATCGCGCGATGGCGCGCCGGATCCGCCCGAGGAGTTCCCGCCCTTGCGCTGGCGACAGCGTCGCGAGGTGCTCCGCGATCCGCCGTGCCTCGACGGGGAGGATCCGCACGGAATTGAATCGCGCCGTGCAGCACTCGCCGCAGCCCGCGCAGGAGCGGATCCGAGCCTGGACATCGAGAACATGGGCGACCAGCCTCCCGCGCGCCGCCTCCGCCGCATCTCGCCGCGTCATCGGCGCTGGATCACGAAGCGGCCGGCCTCCGGGTCGTTCTCGAAGGCGAAGTGGCGGAGGAAGTCCATGCCGAGGAGTCCCCGGCCCTCGAAGCCGGGAAGGTCGCCCACGATGACGGGGAAGTCCGCCACCGCGAGCCCGCCGACGTCGATACGATCGAGGGTCACGAGGGGAAGCTCGCGCTCGCTGCCTGCGGTCGTCACCCGGACCCGCGGCGTCGCCGATGTGATCCTGACGCCGGCGGCGGTCGCCGCGGCGGGAGCCACCCACGTGATGCTGGCGCCCGTGTCCACGAGGAGTCGGGCCCGCCCGCGGCCGTTGAGCGTCGCCTCGGCGGGGATCGTCCGCGAGCCGGGCGCATAGTCGATGACGACCTTCCCGGGCCCCGCCGCCAGCCGCCGGGCGCTCCGGATCCGCGGCGAGAGTTCGTCGCTTCGCGAGGGATCCACGGCGACCGCGGCTTCCCAGGCCTCGGCGGCATCCTCGAAAGCCCGGGCGCGGAAGCTCGCGTGCCCGAGGAGATCGAGCATCTCGGCATCGCGCGGACAGAATCGAAGCCCGTCGGCGACCACCGCCGCAGCCGAGACGAAGTCGCCCTGGCCTTCGAGCCACCGCGCCCACTCGAGCACGACGGCCCGCGCCGCGTTCTCGGCCTCGGCGCCGAGAGTCGGATGGGCTGCCGCCAGGGCTCGGCAGGCGTCGATGGCCTCGCGGAACGCCCTCATCCGGCGGAGTTCCCTGACGAGGGCGAGGGGATAGGACTCCTCCTCCGGCAGATCCGCCGCGGCGGCGCGCAGCACGTCCACGAGGGGCGCCCCGCCGGCCGCGAGAAGCCCTTCGATCCAGCCGTCGTAGGTCTGCCCGAGCCCGTCGGACGCCCTCCGGGCAAGATGACGATCGAGGGCACGGGCATCGCGGAACCTCTCCACGGCGGTCCCGTGGGAGCCGGCGCGCCGCGCGCGCTCGCCGGCGCGGAGATGAGCAAGCCCCGACCCCTCGTAGTAGGCGACGTTGAAGGCCGGAAGGGGCGTCGCCATGGGAGAATCGAGGAGACGCGTCACATCGTGGAGAGGAATGACGAGATCGGGCGGGGGATCGAACTCCGACGCCGGACGGGCGATGGCCACGGCCGCCATGCCGGCGTCGAAAAGCACCCCTCCCCTCCGTTCTGCCGGAGCGCCGGTCAGGCGGAGCCGCGGCCCGCCGCCGGCAGGATCCGCCGCCCCGCCCTCGCTTTCGACGGACGTCCGCCGGCCGCCCGGCGGCCAGGGCACGAGGCTCAGGCGGAGCGATCCCGCGGGGAGCGGCGCCCCGGCGATGGCCGCGGGATCGGCCGGAGGATCGATGGCGAGGACCACGAGGCCGAGTTGCGGATCGTATCCGCGGATGTCGCCAGGACGGATCGGGTCTCCGAAGGCCGATCTCCCGCGCAGCGCCGTTGCGCCCAGCACGGTCTCCACCGGCGCGATCACGGCGTCCGCGCGGACGGCGAGTCCCGCACCGGCGACGAGCACCTCGCCCTCCGCGTCGAGGCCTTCGATGAGCACGAGGCTCCTGAGGCCGCGGAGATCGCGGGCATCGGCGGCGCGGGCAAGGGACGGAGTCTCGCCCGCGCGCTCCGGCTCCGGAGACGCGGCGGGGTCTCCCTTTCCGGTCTCAAGCTCCCCGTCCTGAGTCTCGACCCGCGGCGCGTCGGGCGACGGCGCGGGCCGGGCAGGCGCTGCCGCCCCCCGCGTGCTTCCCGTGAGGGTCGGGTTCGTCGCGCGGCGGCGACCCGTCTCATGACCGGCGAGGAAGGCGAGGGCGACGGCGGCGAGCGCCGCCGCGAGGGCGGGGATGGCGCTGCGCCGCCGGCGGCGACCGGCGGCGCGGCCGTCCGGCGCGGCATCCAGCGCGCGCCCGCACTCGGGGCAGTAGGCTGCGCCGGCGGTGCAGGTGGAGAGGCAGTGTCGACAGATCCGGGTCGCGGCCACGCGGTGGGACTCCGGGTCCAGTTTACCGCGGAGCGGTGCCCGCGTAAGATGCCCGCGCCCCCACGAAGAGGAGATCATCGCGGATGGCGGACTACGACCTCGTCGTCATCGGTACGGGTCCCGCCGGGCAGAAGGCGGCCATCGCCGCCGCCAAGATGGGGAGGCGCGTCGCCGCCGTGGAGCGCCGGCAGTGCGTCGGCGGCGTCTGCATCCACGTGGGCACGATCCCGAGCAAGACGATCCGGGAGGCCGTCATGTACCTCACCGGCGCCCGCTACCGCGAGATCTACGGCGCCGCCTACCGCGTGAAACGCAAGATCGGCATCCAGGACCTCACCTACCGTCTCCAGAAGGTCGTGGACCACGAGTCCCAGGTGATCCTCGACCAGCTCCAGCGGAACGACGTCGAGATCGTCTACGGCGAGGCCGCGTTCCTCGACCCGCGTCGCGTCGAGGTGCGCGGCCCCGAGGGTTCGCGGAGACTCGAGGCCGACCGGTTCGTCCTCGCTGTGGGGGCGAAGCCGGCGCGGCCGCCCCACATCCCCTTCAACGGCACGACGATCCTCGATCCCGACGGCATCTTCTCCCTCCGGGAGCTCCCGAAGAAGGGCATCATCGTCGGCGCCGGCATCGTGGGGACCGAGTACGCGACGATCTTCCAGGCGCTCGGCGTCCGGATCACCCTCGTGGACGCCCGCGAGCGGCCGCTCGAGTTCGTGGACGACGAGATCGAGGATGCCCTCATGTTCCACATGCGCGACATCGGCATGGTGACGCGCTTCGGCGAGAAGGTCGTCGCCGTGGAGTCCGACGCCGCGGGGAAGGTCCGGGTGGGGTTCGAGAGCGGGAAGTCCATGACGGCGGACGCCATCCTCTTCGCCGCCGGCCGCGTGGGCGCCACGGAGACGCTGAACCTCGGGGCTGCGGGACTCGAGGCCGACGAACGGGGCCGCCTCGCCGTCAACGAGCACTTCCAGACGGCGGTCCCGCACATCTACGCGGCCGGGGACGTCGTCGGATTTCCCGCGCTGGCGTCCACGGCCATGGAACAGGGCCGCATCGCCGCGTCCCACGCCTTCGGCGCGCCGCAGGGCGGGCTCTCCGACCTCATCCCCTTCGGGATCTACACGATTCCCGAGATCTCGATGGTGGGACCCGCGGAACAGAAGCTCACGGCGGACGGAGTTCCGTACGAGTCGGGCGTCGCGCGCTATCGCGAGCTCGCCCGGGGCCAGATCATCGGGGACTCGAAGGGACTCCTCAAGCTCCTCTTCCACCGGGAGACGCGCCGCATCCTCGCGGTCCACATCCTCGGGGAACAGGCCGCGGAACTCGTCCACATCGGCCAGGCGGCCATGGCGTTCGGCGCCACGATCGACTACTTCCGCGACGTCGTCTTCAACTACCCCACGCTCGCCGAGGCCTACAAGGTCGCCGCCCTCAACGGCCTCAACAAGCTCTGACCTCGGGAGCGGTAGAATCCCGCCATGACGCCACGCCAGCTCGCCCTCTGCGCCCTCGCCATGACCCTCGCTCCCCTGCCCGCCTCCGGGCAGTCCGCGCCGGACCTCAACGCGCTCCTCCGCTACGAGGGCGACCGTCACGGGACGCTGGGCTCCGTCGGCGCCCGCGTCTTCGCGGAGCGACTCGAGCCGGCGCCGGGAATGCGCGGCATCTTCCGCTTCCTCCACGAGACCCCCGACATCCCGGACCCCATCGTCCTCCGCTTCCTCATCGAGGAGACGCCAGGGAAATCCGTGGAGCCGCCGATCAGCGATTTCCGGACGGCCTGGCTCCCCGACCGGGTCGAGACCTCCTTCCGGGCGGGGCCGCTTCTCATCCGCGAACGAAAGCTCATCACGACGGACGACTGTCTCTTCGACGCCGTGTCCATCGAGAACACCGCTGACCGGCCCGTCACCGTCTCCATGGGTTCGTCGAGCCGGGCCGGGGTGGCGCCGGACCTCTCGAAGTCGAGGTTCGTGCCCGTGGATCTCGGCCCGTTCCAGAACGCAGAGGCGGCCCCGGGTCGGGACATCCTCGACCCCTCGCGGGCGCCGGAAGCCCAGTTCTTCGAGGCCGAATCGCCGGCCTCGCAGTCCGGATCGAGAGGCGCGGACAGGAAGCGCGCCGCCTCGGGGGGGCGGGTCCTCGGGGCCAACTTCGGCGCGGCGGAGACCCACGTCGCGACGTGGCGCGTGGCCACGCCGGCCAGGACGCGCGCCGCCGTGAAGGTCCGCACGGCCCGCGCCCTGCCGGGCAAGGCTCCATGGCTCCTCGTCGTGGACGGGCGCGAGCTGGGCACGATCGACGCGGCCCCCACGGGGGGCTGGGGCGACAAGCCCGGCGACTTCATCACCGCCGGCATCGAGATCGGAGCCCTCGCGGCGGGATTCCACACTGTCGAACTCAGGGCCATGCAGCCCGGTTCCAACACGAACTTCGACGGATTCTGGATCGCCGAGGCCGACGCGGCGCTCCCCGACGGATCCGAGCTCCGCGACGGCGTGATGCCGGCGCCGCCGCCGCTCCGGCAGATCCATCTCGAGCCCGGAACGCTCCGGGTGGCCGGCGTGGAGTTCCGGATCGATGCCCCCCGCCTCGTGCTCGCCGGAGCGCCGGATGCCGCTGCGGCGGAATCGCGCCCCCGCTCCCTCCGTATCGCGGCTCCAAAGGGCGCGGGGCGCCTCCACGTCCTCGGCCTCGTGGGCGGCGGCTTCACCGAGGGCCGGGACGCGGGCCGCTTCGTGGTCCGCTGGTCCGACGGCACCGAGGAGGAGCACCGCCTCGTTCCGGGGGTCTCCGTCGCCGACGTCGGCACGCGCGGAACGATCCCCGGCGCCCGGGGTGCCGACGGGCTCTTCGTCCTCACGTTCGAGCGCCGGGGCGCCGATCCCCTCGCCCGCCCCCGCGTGCTGGATGCGACGCTCGAGGTCCTCGACCCGGACGCCCTCCTCGCCGTGATCGCTGCGTCGGGCGAGATCGTCGGCGATCCGTCCCCCGTCTTCATGCTCCACGGGCAGTTGACGGCCCACGGCGTCAGGTCGTGGCTCGCCCTCGGACAGCGCGATGCGACGATGCGCGTCTGGAACCGCTCCGACCCCGAACTCGAGACCGTCCACACACTGGCGCCCGGCGCCCGCGTCGACATCCCAGTCTCTCTCGGGTTCGGCGCCGACGCGGAGGAGGCGTCGGGGAAGCTGAGCCTCTTCCTCCGGCTCCCGGACATCCCGGAGATGCAGGAGATGCTCCGGGCCCAGTGGTTCGAGGATCACGTCCCGTTCTTCGCCTCCTCCGACCCCCGGCTCGACACGCTCTGGTGGTACCGGTGGTTCATCGTGCGCCACAATCTCGCCGAGCCCGCGACGGGCCGCCTCACCGGGCCCTGCTTCTACGAGGGCCGCCACGGGAGCTGGTACCCGAAGGTCATCTCGTACTCCTCGCCCCACATCATCGCCGAGGCGCGATGGCTTCGCGATCCCCGCTTCGCCTTCGGCCAGATCGCAGCCCAGATCCGGAACGCCGGACCTGACGGCGTCTTCAATTGCGTCAAGGTGGACAGGACCGAGGCCTTCTACACGGACTGGATCGTCGCCGAGGCGGCGGAGGCCCTGGCTGTCCATCCCGATCCGAAGGCCATCGAGTCCTTCCGGGAGGGGCTCATCCGCAATGTCGCGGGCACCCTCCGCACCTTCGACCGCAACGGCAACCACCTGCCCGTCCCGCCGAGCCACTGGGCGACGGGCATGGAGTGGCAGCCGTCCTTCTTCGCGCTGTCGGGGTTCGACAACACGAAGCCCGAGACGCCCCTCGAGCGGGCCGACTTCGCCGCCTACCTCCACGGCAACGCCATGGCGCTCTCGGACCTCCTCGATGCCGCGGGGGACCGCGCCGGGGCGGAGGCGCAGCGCGATCTGGCAGCCCGGGTCCGGCGATCCCTCGAGGCCGTCCTCTGGCGCGCCGACGACCGCTTCTACCACGCCGCGCGGGAGAGCGACGGGACGCCGGCCCTGGCTCGGGAGATCGTCGGCTTCTACCCCTTCGCGTTCGGAGCCGCGCCCCTCGACGACGATCATCTCGCGGCCTTCGATGCCCTCTTCGATCCGAGGGACTTCTGGACGCCCTTCCCCCCGGCGAGCTGCTCGGCGCGCGTGCCGGTCTTCTCGGCGCGCATCCAGCGCTGGCCCGGGCCGGGGGGCACCGTGACGGGCTGCATGTGGAACGGCCCGACGTGGCCCCACGCCACGTCCCTCGTGATCCGCGCCGCGGGACGGACGCTCCAGGCTCTCGAGACCGCCGGCCGCCGGTCGCCTCACATCACCCGGGAGCGCTTCGCACGCCTCTTCGACGCCTGGGTGAGGTGCCACTTCGAGGGCGGCGATCCGCGGAAACCGGTCCTCCGCGAGTACCTCTCCGGCGACACGGGCGAGGCCTGGGGCTGCATGGACTACTTCCACTCCACCTTCGCCGACCTCGTCATCCGCTGGATCGCGGGCCTCGTCCCGGGACACTCCGACGCCACCGTCACGTTCCATCCCCTCTGCGGAGACCTCGAGCACTTCCGGCTCGACCGGATCCGCTACCGCGGGCGCGACATCGCCATCCGCTGGGACCGGCCGGACGGGAAGCGGGTCCACGCCGACGCGCCCGAGGGCTTCTCGGTCCTCGTCGACGGGAAACTCGTCCGGACGGCGCCGGAGCCCGTGCGCATGGAAGTGCCCCTCCGCTGAGCCCCGCGGCGCTCCGGAGGCGCAGGACACCGGGATCGCCGGAGCCCCTTCCCGGCCGTCCCCGGGTTTGGGATCGTGGGCTCCCGGCCGCCGGCGCAGAAGCCCGCGCGCTCCGGCACCTCGACGCACGCGGGAGGCATCCGTGAACTACCGACGACTCGGCCGCTCCGGCCTCAAGGTGAGCGAGATCGCCCTCGGGTCCTGGCTCACCTTCGGTTTCAGCGTGGATCGGGCGGGGACGACGCGCTGCGTGCGTACGGCGCTGGATCTCGGCATCAACTTCATCGACACGGCGGACGTCTACGCGGGCGGCCAGGCCGAGACGGTCCTCGGCGAGGCGCTCGACGGCATTCCCCGGGAGAGCTACGTGCTGGCCTCCAAGGCCTACTTCCCCGTGGGCGAGGGGCCCAACGACCGCGGCCTCTCGCGCAAGCACATCGTGGAGAGCGTGGAGGCGTCCCTGCGACGCCTCGACACCGACTACCTCGATCTCTGGCAGTGCCACCGATTCGACGAGGAAACGCCCGTCGAGGAGGTCGTCCGGACCGTGGACGGCCTCGTGCGGCGCGGCCGGATCCTCTACTGGGGCGTGAGCTGCTGGCCGGCCCAGCGCATCGCGGAGGCCTGCGCCGTGGCCGACCGGCTCGGTGCCGACCGGCCGGTCTCGAATCAGCCGCCCTACAATCTCCTCGACCGCGGAATCGAAACCGAAGTGCTGCCCGCGTGCGAGCGGGAGGGCGTGGGGCAGGTCGTCTTCTCGCCCCTCGCGCAGGGAGTCCTCACCGGGAAGTACGGCCGCGAGGGCACGCCACCCGGGTGCCGCGGCGCCGACATCCGCGCCAACCAGTGGATCCGGGAGTACCTCCGGGGCGACGTGACCGACCGCGTCGCCACCGTGGCATCCCTTGCGTCGGACCTCGGTATTCCCGTGGCGGCCCTGGCCCTCGCCTGGTGCCTCCGCCATCCCTCGGTGAACGCGGTCATCACCGGGGCCACGCGCCCCGAGCAGATCGCCGAGAACGTCAAGGCTGCCGGCGTGAAACTCCCGCCCGAAGTCCTCTCGAGGCTCGACACCCTCTTCCCCCGGAGCGGAGCCACCGCATGACGATTCCGGGATTCCGCGACTGGACGGCCCTCGTCACCGGGGCCTCGAGCGGCATCGGGGCCGCCGCCGCGCGGCGTCTCGCCGCCGACGGGGCCCGCCTCATCCTCGTGGCGCGGCGCGAGGATCGCCTGTCGGCCCTCCGCACCGAGCTCTCGGAGCGCCATGGCACCGACGTGAAGATCGTCCCCGCGGACCTCTCCGCCGAGGGCGCCCCCGAGACCGTGGCGCGCCGGGCCGTGGCCGACGCGGGCCCCGTGGATCTCCTCGTCAACAATGCCGGGTTCGGCATCAACCGGGCCTTCGTCGAGAGCAGCCCGGAACGGATGGTGCGCATGCTGCGGGTCAACGTCGAGGCCCTGGTGCTCCTCACGCATGCTCTCGTGCCGTCCATGGTGGAACGCCGGCGCGGCGCCGTCCTCAACGTGGCGTCCATCGGCGGCTTCCAGGCCGTCCCCTACCACGGACTCTACTCCGCCTCGAAGGCTCTCGTCATGTCCTTCAGCGAGTCGCTGCACGCCGAGCTTCTCGAGCACGGGATCCACGTGACCTGCCTCGCGCCTGGCTCCACGGACACCGAGTTCTTCGATGTCAACGGATACGACATGTCGGCCCGGATCATGCGCGGGCGCCGCATGCCGGCGGATGTCGTCGCGCGCGCGGGACTCGACGCCCTCCGGAGCAACAAGCTCACGGTCCTTCCCGGAGTCTGGAACCGGACGGGGATCTTCCTGCAGCGGTTCCTTCCGAAGCGCTTCGTGCTCGGCATGACGCACCGGCTCATCCGATCCTCCCCCCGCTGACGGCGGCCGCAGCGCTCTTTTTTTTACGATCCGCTTACGGGGGAGAGCGCCCACGCGATCGTAGGATCAGGACGGACGGAGCGCGATCCGACCTGCATCCCGCGGACCCCGAGAGGACCCCCCCCATGCGTGCGAAGCTCCCCGCTTTCCTCTTCCTCCTTCTCGCCGCCGGCGCCGGCTCCGCCGGGGCCCAGGCCGTCGCCGCCGCCGGCAAGGTCGAGAAGGTCATCGTCTATCGAGGTCAGGCGGCCGTCACCCGCCAGATCAGCGTCGAAGCTCCGGCCGGCGACGTGGAGCTCACTGTCACCGGATTGCCGGAGCAGATCGTGCCCGAGAGCCTCTTCGCCGAAGCCGGCGACGGAACGGATGTGCGCGCGGTCCGCTACCGCGCCTCGGCGACCGGAGAGGAGCCGCGCGACGCCGTCCGAGAGCTCGACCGGCAGATCGAGGAGGTCACCGAACGTCAGGCGGCCAACGCCTCGAACCAGGAACTCGCCCGCAGGAAGCTCGCCACCCTCGAGAAGATGGAGGTGTTCGCCGCGACGACGGCGGCCGCGGAGATCCAGAAGGGCGTGCTCAACGCCGAGACGCTCGAGCGCCTCGTCACCTTCGGCTTCGCCCAGCGGAAGTCGGCGGGCGACGAACTGCTCTCGCTCCAGAAGGAGGAGAAGGAGCTCGGGAAGGAACGCGGCCTCCTCGACCGGCGACGGGCGGAGCTGACGCGGGGCGCGTCGCGCACGGAGCGCACGGCGGTCGTCTTCCTCGAGAAGCGCGGCGCGGGCCCGGCCACCGTGAGGGTGAGCTACCTCGTGAACGGGTGCGGCTGGTCCCCCTCCTACAACCTCCGCGCGACGGGAGATCTCACCGCCGTTGAGATCGAATCGAACGCGATCATCCAGCAACTGAGCGGCGAGGACTGGACGGGCGTCGAACTCACCCTCTCGACGGCGTCGCCGGCCCTGTCCGCCGAGGGCCCGGGGCTCGCTCCCTTCGAGGTCGCCCTGGCCGCCGCCGCGCCGAAGCAGCAGGCCGGAACGGGCGCGAGCGTCGCGGACCAGTTCCGCGCCGCGCGGAGCCAGCAGCAGGTCCTGCTCAGCCAGAACGCCAACGTCTTCAACGTCCAGGACAGCATCCAGACGGCCTACGCCGCCAACGTCATGGCCAACGCCTGGCAGGTCCTCGAACTCAACGAGGCGCCGGAAGTCCTCGACAAGGCCATCGCGGGCGATCCCGCGGCCGTCGGGGGGCCGAGCCTCACGTACCCCATCGGCCCGCCGGTGAGCCTCGCCAGCCGGTCGGACCAGCAGATGGTGCGGATCGCCCGGTTCCGCGTACCCGCACGCTTCTACCATGTCGCGACGCCCGTCCTCACGGGCTACGTCTACCGGGAGGCCGAGCTCGACAACACGAGCTCGCAGGATCTCCTCGGAGGAACCATCAGCGCGTGGCTCGACGGGCGGTTCGTCGGCCGCGGCGAGATCGAGACCGTGGCCCGGGGCCAGTCGTTCGTCGTGGGTTTCGGCGCCGACCCGCAGATCCGTTCGCGCCGCGAACCCGCGGGGCGGGAGGAGAAGGTCCAGGGCGGCAACAAGGTCATCACGGCCCGCTTCCGCCTCTCCATCGAGAACTTCCGCGAGACACCGGTCCGCGTGCGCGTCTACGAGCGCGTGCCGTGGTCGGACACCCAGGATCTCCTGCGCGTGACCCTCGGCACCCTCTCGGACCCCCTCTCGGAGGATGCGACCTACGCGCGCATCGAGCGGACGAAGGGCATCCTCCGATGGGATCTCGATGTGCCCGCGGGCAGTTCCGCCGAGAAGGCGCGGGTCGTGACCTACTCCTACACCGTGGAGCACGACCGCAACTTCGCGCTCACGGCGCCCGCCGAGGACTCTCAGGGGCGCTCCAAGGCCCAGTTCGAGGAGCTCGAGAAGCAGCGCCAGTCGCGGTAGCGCGGCGCGCCACGGCAGGTCAGGCTCCGAGGCGGCCATCGAGGAGGCGCCGCGCCAGCGCGGCCGCCTCCTCGACGCGGGAGGGGTCCCTTCCGCCGGCCTTGGCGAAGTCGGGCCGGCCGCCGCCCTTCCCGCCCACGACCGGAGCGATCTCCTTCACGAGGTCGCCGGCGTGAACCCGTCCCGACTCGACGAGATCGCGGGTCGCGAAGGCCAGGATGTCGACGCGATCCTCGCCCGGAGCGAAGAGCACTCCCGTGGCGGTGCCGGCGGCGGCCCTGATCGCGTCGGCCACCCGGGCGAGATCGTCCGCCGAGAGTCCGGGGACCGATCCCACGACGGTCCGGGCGCCGCCGCGCACCGGGGCCTCGGCGACGAGCCGCCGCGCAGCGGCGGCCACGTCGAGTTGCTGGCCCCGCTCGCTCTTCTTCCGGAGCTCTCGGATCTCGGCCTGCAGGGCCTCGATCCGCGCGGGAATCTCCTCCGGCGGGGCCTTGAGGGCCTGGGATGCCGCTCGGAGCTGCCGGCGGGACTCCTGCATGCGCAGCACGGCCGCGTCCCGCGTCACGGCCTCGATCCGGCGGACGCCGGCCTGGACAGAGGCCTCGGACACGATGGCGAAGGAGCCGATGTCGCCCGTGGCGGCGCAATGCGTCCCGCCGCAGAGCTCCGTGGACCAGCCGCCCACGTCCACGACGCGGACGCGGTCGTCGTACTTCTCGCCGAAGAGCGCCGTGACGCCCCGGGAACGGGCGGCGGCGAGATCCTCCACCGTCGTGCGGAGCGGCGTATTCTCGGCGATCCGCGCGTTGACGCGCCGCTCGATCTCTTCGAGTTCCGCCGGTGTCACGGCGCGCCGGTGGGTGAAATCGAAACGCAACCGGTCCGGGGCCACGAGGGACCCCTGCTGCACGGCGTCGTTCCCGAGGACTTCCCGGAGCGCCTTGTGGAGGAGATGCGTCGCCGTGTGGTTCGCCATGGTGGCGCCGCGGTGTGCGGCGTCGACGCGCGCCGTGACCTCCGCGGGCAGCCGCGCGGGATCGCCCGCCTCGAGGGCACCGAGGTGGACGTGGAGGCCGCCGACCTTCTGCGTGTCGCGCACGACGAAGCGGAAGCCGGGCCCCTCGATGACGCCCGCATCGCCCACCTGCCCGCCCGACTCGGCGTAGAAGGGCGAGCTGTCGAGGACGAGTCGGTCGCGGCCCACGAGGCGGAGAGGATGTGCGGTGGCCGTGAGGCCGTCTCCGCCGGAGTCACGATAGAAACAGCCCCGCGTGGGAGGCAGGCCCTCGAAGTCCGCCGGGTTGAGAGCTGCCGTGAAGGCGCCGGCGCCCCTGGACGCAACCCGGTGGGCCGCCTCGGCCGCCTTCCATCCGCCCTCGTCCACGGCGAGGGACCGCTCGCGAGCCATGAGGTCGATGAGGTCGCGGGGGAAGCCGAACGTGGCGTAGAGATCCCAGGCCCGGTCGCCGGGGATGATCCCGATGCCCCGGCGGGCCGTCTCGGCCGCCACGTCCTCGAAGAGGGCGAGACCGCGATCGAGGGTCGCTGCGAAGGACTCCTCCTCGGAGCGGATGACGTGGCTGATGTGCTCCGTGCGCGACGCGATCTCGGGAAAGACCGGACCCAGCGTCTCCGCCACGGCCGGCACGACGTCGTGGATCCAGGGGCGCGTCATCGCGAGATCCTGCCGCCCGAAACGAGCCGCACGGCGAAGCAGGCGGCGAAGGACATACCCCCGTCCCTCGTTGCCGGGCAGGGCTCCGTCGGCGATGGCGGAGGTCAGGGCGCGGACGTGGTCGGCCACCACGCGGAACGCGATGTCGCTCCGGCCGGCGCCGCCCCCGTAGGTCCGACCCGCCAGCGCCTCGATCCGGCGGAAGATGGGCCCGAAGATGTCGGTGTCGTAGTTGCTGCGCTTCTCCTGGAGGACGGACACGATCCGCTCGAAACCCATCCCCGTGTCCACGTGCTTCGCGGGCAGGGGGCGCAGGGATCCGTCCTCGAGGCGGTTGTACTGGATGAAGACGAGGTTCCAGATCTCCATGAACCGCTCGTTGCCGGCATTCACGCCGCGCGCTCTGTCGGCGCCGTCCCGTGGGTCGGAGCCGGGGCCTCCCCGGTCGATGTGAATCTCCGTGCAGGGACCGCAGGGGCCGGCCTCCCCCATCTCCCAGAAGTTATCCTTCCGCCCGAAGCGCAGGACGCGCGCCGCGGGCACGCCGGCCTTCTCCGTCCAGATGCGGGAGGCTTCGTCGTCCGCCGGCAGGCCATCCTTCTCATCGCCGCCGAAGACGGTCACCCAGAGCCGGTCCTCCGGCAGTTTCCAGACGCGGGTGAGGAGTTCCCACGCCCAGGCGATGGCCTCCTCCTTGAAGTAGTCGCCGAAGGACCAGTTGCCGAGCATCTCGAAGAACGTGTGGTGG